>NZ_JHUV01000008.1:0-300000 GCF_000619805.1 Sulfurihydrogenibium subterraneum DSM 15120
TTTTTTGGCAAGAGGTAGGTGCTCACTGTACATATGAACTTATACACCCCTCTTTTTATTTTTATCAACTTTATAAGTCCTCTGCGACATTGTCTGTAGTTTCTTTAAAGATTTGGTAATTCTCTTCACTCATTAAAGTTTTGTAGTTCCTTTTTAAAAATTCTTCTGCTTCCAACTCTTCTTTAACTTTCAAGTATATTTCATATGGGATAATTACACTTTTAATCTTTTTTTCTTTTGAATCAAGAATATATGTAATTTCTTTTGGATTAGATATATTTGAAGGTTTTTTTACAGCTTCCTTGATAGTAAGGGTTTTCATAGCCTGCCTCTACGCAATTTATTTACGTATTTAATATACGTAAAATTTTTAAAAAGTCAAGTATACACAAAGGTAGGTAAATCAAACAAGGACAATTTGAAATCTTAGATATGCGGGTGGTGGGAGTTGAACCCACACGGTGTTGCCACCACGGGATCCTAAGTCCCGCGCGTCTGCCAATTCCGCCACACCCGCAAACAGAGATATATATTATACCAGAATTTTAATCAAACAAGGCGTCAACAAACATTTTAGCGTCAAAAGGTTGTAAATCCTCAATACCTTCTCCAACACCTATAAACTTAACAGGTATCTTTAAATCCCTACATATAGGGATTATTGCACCACCTTTTGCAGTTCCGTCAAGTTTTGTTATAACTATACCACTTACGTCAGTAGCTTCTTTAAAAACTTTTGCCTGATTTATAGAGTTTTGACCTAGTGTTCCATCTAACACTAAAATTGTTTCAACTGGTTGATTTGGTGAAAACTTTTGAATGGTTCTCTTTATCTTTTGAAGCTCTTTCATTAGATGCTCTTTTGTGTGGAGTCTTCCAGCTGTATCTACTATTACTACATCATCCCCTTTGCTTTTTGCACTATTTATTGCGTCAAAGACCACTGCGGAAGGGTCAGCTCCTGGCTGGTGTTTTATTATTCTTACTCCTACTCTGTTTGCCCATACTTCAAGCTGGTCTATCGCTGCAGCTCTGAAAGTATCAGCTGCTGCTAAAACTACTGACTTTCCTTCATTTTTTAACATATAAGCAAGTTTTCCGACTGTGGTGGTCTTACCACTTCCGTTTATACCTAAAAATAATATTACGTCAGGCTTTTCTCCTAAAAGTTTAAGAGGACTTTGACAGTCTTTTAGAATATCGTAAAGTTTTTCTTTCAGGAGCTCTTTTAACTGCTCTCCTTCTGTGATACCTCTTTTTTTACTTTCTTTTCTTAAAAACTCAATTATTTCAGTAGTAGCACTTACTCCTACGTCAGCTTTTAAAAGGACTGTCTCAATCTCTTCAAAAAGAGACTCGTCAATTTTTCTTCCAAAGGATATTCTACTGAACCCTTCTATAAGCTGTTTTTTTGTTTTTTCTAAGCCTGATTTTATTTTTTCAAAAATAGATTTAAACATCAACTACCTCTTTTAGCTTTGGCTTTTTTCTTCTTCTGTGTAGTAGGTAGCTACTGATGGTTTTAAAACTTTTATGCTACATGTTTCACACACCTTTAATATTATTGTTTTTTCATCTATCTGTTTGACTTCTCCTATTATACCGCCTGTTGTTATTACTTTATCGCCTTTTTTTAGGTTCTTTAAAAACTCTTCGTGTTTCTTTCTTTGTTGTTGTTGTGGTCTGTAAAGTAAAAAGTAGAATATACCAATAAGTAAGACCATCCATACTATTGCGCTTATTAAACTGGTCATCGGTTCTCCTTGCATGAAAGTCCTCCTCTATATAAGATTTTTAAATTCTTGTAGAAGCTGTGGGATTTTTTCTAAGTTTGTTCCTCCACCTTGGGCAAAGTCTGGTTTTCCTCCGCCACTTCCCTCAACTATCGGTGCCAACTTTTTCAATATTTCAGATGCTTTATATCTATCTGTAAGCTCCTTTGATACTAAGGCAACAATGTTGACTTTTGATTTTTCTTTATCTTTTGATATAAGTAGTATTACAGATTTTCCTAACTTTTGTTTTATGTTATCTGCAATTTCTCTTAGCTCGTTTGGAGATACGTTTTCAATTTCTCCGTAGGCTACTTTGTAATCTTCTTTTTCTATTATGTTTAATGTTTGGTTTAACTTTTCTATTGCTAACTTTTTCTTAAAGTTTTCAAGCTCTCTTTCTTTTTCTTTAAGCTGATTTTGAAGTTTTACTACTCTGTCAATCAACTCATCTTCTTTTACTGTAAGTAGTCTTGATAGGTCTTTTAGTAAGAAATGTTCTTTTAGTCCTTGTTCTACCGCTTTTATTCCTGCTACAGCTTCTATTCTTCTTGTCCCAGATGATACTGCATACTCTGAAAGTATTTTAAGGTATCCTATGTCTCCCGTTCTTTTTACGTGGGTTCCTCCACACAGCTCCTTAGATACTCCTGCTGATATTACCCTTACAACGTCTCCGTATTTTTCTTCAAATATCGCAATTGCTCCGCTATTTAATGCTTCTTCGTAGCTCATCTCTTGACAGACAACTTCTTCATTTTTCATAATCTCTTTGTTGACAAACTCTTCTACCATCTTTATCTCTTCATCAGAGAGACTTTCAAAGTGGGTAAAGTCAAATCTTAAGTACTCATCTGATACTAAAGACCCTGCCTGCTTTACGTGGTCTCCCAGTATGTTTCTTAAAGCTGAGTGAAGAAGGTGGGTAGCGGTATGATGTCTCATTATATTTTCTCTTCTTTCTTTATCAACTTTTGCCCTTACAAAGTCTCCTTCTTTTACAGTTCCAAACAGGATTTTAGCTTTGTGGACGATTAATCCTTCTGTTGGCGTTTGAGTGTCTATCACTTCTGCTAAAAAGGTTTCTCCTTCTATTATTCCTCTGTCTCCAACCTGACCACCTTTTTCAGGATAGAATGGTGTAATATCAAGTATTATCTCAACTTCTTCTCCTTCTTTTGCCTGATTTACAGTTTGGTCTTCTTTAATTATTGCTAAAACTCTGGAACTTTCTGACGTTAAAGTTGTATAACCGATAAACTCGTTTTCTGGAAGTTTACTTTTTAGCTGTAAGTATATTGGTTTTACTTGTTTTGCTGATGTTTTAAATGCTTTTCTTGACCTTTCTTTCTGCTGTGTTATAAGTTCTTGAAACTCTTTTATATCAAAAGTCATACTTTCATCTCTTAAAATATCTTGTAAAAGGTCTACAGGGAATCCGTAAGTGTCGTAAAGTTTAAATACTTCTTCTCCTGTTAAAAACTTTCTTCCTTCTTTTTTTGCAGATTCTATCATCTGATATAGAATGTCCATTGACCTTCTGAGGGTTTTTATAAACTTCTCTTCTTCTGACTTTGTTATTTTCTTTATGTAATTTCTATTTGGCACAAGTTCTGGATAAGCATTTTTCATTTTCTCTATTACAACGTCAACTCCTTCATATAGGAAAGGTCTATCTATCCCTAAGTTTCTTCCGTATCTGAGAGCTCTTCTAAGGATTCTTCTTAGTACGTAGCCTCTTCCTTCGTTTGACGGTAAAACTCCGTCTGATATTAAAAATGTGATAGCTCTTAGGTGGTCTGCTATAACTCTCATCGCAATGTCATCTTTTTCATTACTGCCGTAGGATTTTCCTGAGATTTCTTCAGCAAACCTTATTATAGGTTTAAAAAGGTCTGTATCGTAGTTGCTGTCAACTTGTTGAATAACAGAGGCTATTCTTTCTAAGCCCATTCCTGTGTCTATACTTGGGTTTGGAAGGGGTGTAAGATTACCACTTTCATCTCTGTTGTACTGCATAAATACCAAGTTCCAAATTTCTAAATATCTAAAGTCTTCATCAGACCCAAATTCTGGATTACCAAACTTTTCTCCTCTGTCATAGTAAATCTCAGAAGAAGGACCACAGGGTCCTGTATCTCCCATAGACCAGAAGTTATCTTTATATCCCATTCTTTTTATTTTTTCTGGAGGAAGACCTATAATTTTGTTCCAGATTTCAAACGCTTCGTTATCTTCTTCAAACACTGATACTAAAAGCCTTTCTTTTGGAATTTTTAAGTAGTTTGTTAAGTAGTCCCAAGCGAACTCTATAGCTTCTTTTTTAAAGTAATCTCCAAATGAAAAGTTTCCAAGCATTTCAAAGAATGTATGGTGTCTTGGTGTGTATCCTACATTTTCAAGGTCGTTGTGTTTTCCTGATACTCTAAAAACCTTTTGACAGGACGTAGCTCTTTTGTAAGGTCTCTCTTCCAATCCTAAAAAAACATTTTTAAAAGGAACCATTCCAGCATTTACGAATAAAAGTGTAGGGTCATTTTCTGGAATGATGGGAGCTGATTTTACAATAGTATGCCCTTTACTTTCAAAGTATTTTAAAAAACTCTCTCTTATTTCATCTGCAGTCATAAACTCCATTAATAAACCTCTAATTTTCTGCTTTTAAACATTTTACCATAAAAGCTTTTGTTATAATATATCCCTATGATTACTATAAAACCATCTGAAAAAACTGCATTAATATACGCAGGAAAAGAAATATCCTACAATCAGCTTTTAGACCAGATAGATAAATTTTCTTCATTAATAAGTGTAGACAAAGATGATAAAGTGGCTATTTTTTCAGAAAACCGCCCCGAATGGATTTACACATTTTTTGCAGTCTGGCAAAAAGGTGCTATAAATGTTCCCATAGACTTTATGTCTAACGAAGAAGACCTCCTTTACATTCTAAAAGATTGTAAACCAAAGTTTATCTTTACTTCAAAAGAAAATAAAGAAAAAGTTTTAGCTGTAAAGGATAAGTTAGATTATCAAATACAGATATTTGTTTTTGAGGAGTTAGATTTTAATCTTAAAAAAGACTCTCAAGAAATAAAAAGAGATTTAGAGGATGTAGCAGTGATACTTTACACTTCTGGGACAACAGGTAGCCCAAAAGGTGTGATGCTTACTTATAAAAACATTCTTTCAAATGTAAGAGCTGTAGAAAAGGTAGGTATAGCATCTGAAAAAGATTCAACCCTTGCACTGCTTCCATTTCATCACTCTTATCCGTTAGTTGTGTCTATGATTATTCCTCTAAACTTACAAGCTACAATAGTATTTTTAGATAAACTTACTCCTGAAGACATTTTAGAGAAGCTGAAAACTTACAAAGTATCCATCTTAATAGCAGTTCCCAGAGTTTATAGCCTTTTTCACAGAAGAATTTTTCAAGAAATAAATAAAAACAGCTTTGCAAAAACGATTTTTAAAGTAGTAAAGGCGTTAAACTATCAACCTTTAAGTAGATTAATCTTTAAAAAAGTCCATCAAGTTTTTGGTGGAAATATAAAATACTTTGTAAGTGGTGGGTCAAAACTTGATTTAGACGTAGCAAAAGACATATGGGCTTTAGGATTTAGAGTAGTTGAAGGATACGGACTTACAGAAACATCTCCGATAGTCTCTTTCAATCCTCCAAACAGGATAAAGTTAGGCTCAGTCGGAAAACCAATAGAAGGTGTAAAAGTAAAAATATTAGATGGTGAGATACTTGTAAAAGGAGACAATGTCTTTAAAGGCTATTACAACAAACCATTAGAAACACAAAACAGCTTTAAAGACTGTTTCTTTATGACGGGGGATTTAGGCTACTTAGACGATGAAGGTTATCTTTACATCACAGGAAGAAAAAAAGAGATAATAGTCCTACCAAACGGTAAAAACATCAACCCAGAAGAGATAGAAAACCACATTTTAAAGATATCAGACATTGTAAAAGAAGTTGCGATAATTCAAAAAGATAACTCACTTTTTGCAATAATCTATCCAGATTTTGAATCTGTAAAGAAAAAAGGTATTGTAAACCTTGAAGAAGCGATAAAGTGGAGCGTTATAGACAAGTATAACCTAACCCAACCACCTTACAAAAGGATAGGCGGATTTAAAATAGTAAATCAGGAGCTCCCTAAAACAAGACTTGGTAAGATAAGAAGATTTATGTTAAAAGACTTTTTAGAAAAAGCAGAACAAAAACCAAAACCGATAAAAGAGCCAGACAGTCAGGTATATCAAATACTTAAAGATTATCTGAAATCTTATACCAATTTACCTGTTTACCCAGATTCCCATATAGAGATAGATTTAGCCTTAGATTCCCTTGGAAAAGTAGAGCTTCTTACATTTATAGAAACAACCTTTGGAGTCTCTATCACAGAAAAAGATTTAGCAGAAAACATAACAGTTGAAAGTCTATATAAGCTGATAGAAGATAGAAAGACGAAAGTAGAAACGCAAGCTGTAAATTGGAAGGAAATACTCAATCAAAAATCCACAGTTGAGATAAAAGAAGGGTACATCACATACTTAAAACCTATACTAAAAACATTTTTCAAAATCTATAACAAATTACAAGTAGAGGGATTAGAAAACATAAAAGAAAAACCTGTTATATTCGCACCAAACCATCAAAGCTATCTTGACGGCTTTTTACTAATTGCCTCTTTACCAAAAGATGTTTTGAAAGACACCTACTTTTTAGCAGAAGAAACCTACTTTCAAACAGAATTTAGAAAGTTTATAGCAAAAAACTTTAACATAATACCAGTTAACATAAATAAAAATCTAAAAGAATCTCTTATAAAATCGGCAGCTGTTTTAAAAAATGGTAAAAATTTAGTCATATTCCCAGAAGGTGCAAGGACGAGAGACGGTAGTTTACTTCCGTTTAAAAAAGGTTTTGCAATACTCTCTAAAGAGTTAAACATTCCTGTTATTCCAATAGTTATAAGTGGAGCTTTTGAAAGCTACCCGATAAATGCAAAGATTCCTAAACCCTATCCAATAAAAGTCAAATTTTTAGAAGCTGTTTATCCTGATAATCTATCTTATGAAGAGATAACAGAAATAGCAAGAGAGAAAATAAACCAATTTAAAATTTATTGAAATTGTTTGAACTTCACTTCCACACTTCCTTATGATTTAAAACTTCTCCTTTAGATATTTCTTTCCTTCTATTTTCTATTTCTTCTCTAAGCCTCCTATATTTTTTTGGTTGTATAATTCTTTTGCAAATTTTAATAATTTTTCCTTTTTGCTTTGTAAAACATTAACTGCTTGTTTATTTTATATTTACAATAGAGGTATATATTATAATCAAACTAAAAATGAGGTAAGAAAGATGAAAAAGTTAATCACAGCTGTATTGGTAGCAGCAAGTTTTATGGCAGGATCAAATTATACAGCAAATGCACACGAGCACTATCAAAACAAAGAGAGATATATTGAAAAATTACAAAAAGACCTTAACTTAACACAAGACCAAGTAGAAAAGATAAAACAACTCAAACAAGCTGAAAGAGAAGAGATGAAAGAGTTTATGAAACAACACAAAAACCCTATTTTAGAAGCTACAAAAAATGGCAACTTTGATAAAGAAGTGTTTAAAAACACCGTTGTAGAAAACGCTAAAAATATGGCAGAAATAAGAGCAAAATACTTAGAAAAAATGTTTTCAATATTAAATGAAGACCAGAAAAAGAAATTTTTAGAAATAATGAAAGAAAGGATAGAAAGAATGCATGAGAAGATGCATAAAGAATTTTAACAGTTTTATCCCGAGCCCTCCTCATGGCTTAACCTCCTCCCCTCCATTAACTGGGAAGACCGTCAAAGGTCTTCCCCTTTTTTATTTTTAAGAGGTAAAAGATGATAAAGGTAATAATGATAGAAGATGACAGAGAACTTGCAGAGCTACTGACACAGTACTTAGCTAAGTTTAATATATCTGTGAAAAACTTTGAAAATCCTATAAAAGCATTAGAAGAATTAGAAAAAAACAAAAATTATGACCTTATGATTTTAGACCTATCTCTTCCCCAGATGGACGGAATAGAGGTATGTAAAAAAGTAGCTAAAGAACAAGACATTCCAATAATAATATCCTCTGCAAGAAGTGATGATACTGACAAGATAGTTGCTTTGGAAGTGGGAGCTGACGATTATTTAGCAAAGCCTTACAACCCAAGGGAGTTAGTTGCAAGAATCCAAGCAGTTTTAAGAAGAAAAGAGAAAAAACCAAGGACAATTATTTGTGGAGAGTTTGAGTTAGACGAAGAAGGTTTTACAATAAAGAAAAACGGAGAGCCTTTAAATCTAACATCTGCAGAGTTTGAACTTTTATCAATGCTAATTAAAAATAGAGGAAGAGTCTTAACAAGAGATTACATATTAGATAATACAATTCATCTGAGTTATGATAGTATAGATAGAACAGTAGACGTTATAATAGGAAGAATAAGAAAAAAAATAGGCGATGACCCTAAAAATCCGAAATACATTATATCTGTCAGAGGGCTTGGATACAAGTTTGAATGTTAAACATTGAAAGAAACTCAATCTTATTTAGGATAAGTTTAGCCTTTTTATTAATCATAGTTTTATCATCTGTATTTTTTTACATTCTTTACAGAAATGCAAAAGAAACAGAACTGAGAGAACTTGTAAAAAATGCAGTTTTACTTGTATCTTCCGACAGAGCTGGAATATCTAAAAATATTGAATCCAACTATGAACTGATAGAAGACCCAGAATTTATATACACCGTTTACACAAAAGGATATATAGAGTTTGAAAGAGAGTTTTTAACTATAAAAATTTTCCTTATAAAATACGAAAATACTCATTATGTTTTAGTAAACCAATTTGGAATAAGCTACCTTGTTAAGAAAAAAGGAGAGTTTAGCCTACACAGGTTTGTAGTTATCGGCTGGATTATGTTTAATCTTATTATCTTAGGTATATACATAGGTATCGTAAAATCATTTTATCCTTTAAAAGTTTTAAGAGAAAAAATAAAAGCCTTAAAGTCTGGAAACCTTAACGTAAGTATAGATATTAAAAATAATGACGAGATAGGTTTTATAGCGAAAGAGTTTAACGAAGCAATAAATACCTTAAGAAAAAATGAAGAAATAAGAAAGTGGTTTTTGCGAAACATAGCCCACGAACTAAAAACTCCTATCACAAAAGGTAAAATAGCAATAGAACTTTTAGAAGATGAAAAGGGAAAACAGCATTTTGAGAAGATATTTAACAGACTTGAATTTTTAGTAAATCAGCTGATGACTATGGAAAAAATAGCTTCAAAAGATTTGAAACTAAAGTTTGAGTGTGTTGATGTTAAAAAGGTTATAGACAGTGCAATCTCTCTACTTTTATCCTATGAAAAGCCAAATGTCTACACAGTTTTTGAGGAAAACATTAAAATAAACGTAGATGTAAACATATTTTCTATCGCAATAAAAAATTTATTAGATAACGGGCTTAAATTTAGTGAAGATGGAAAAGTAGAGGTAATTGTGAAAGATAAAAAAATCTACTTTAAAAACAAAGGTAGTAAACCTCCTTTTGATAAAGAACTTTTGTTTGAACCTTTTATAAAAGAGACTTCTCTAAAAAACCAGACAGGATTAGGACTTGGTCTGTACATAACTAAATTTATATTAGACTTTCATAAAGTTAAGATAGACTACAGTTATGAGGACGGAGAAAATGTCTTTATACTTGACCTTTCTCAAGTAGTGTGCTAATTATCTCAGCTGCTTTGTCTATAGCTTTCTTTTCTCCAAGTTTAGACTTAACTTCTAAAAGGTCTTGCTTCTGTTTTTCTTGAAGTTTTTCATCAAAAAGGAATTCTAATGTTTTATTTGCAATGTTAAGAGGGGTACATCTTTCTTGCAGGAGCTCTGGGACAACTTCTTTGCCTGCTATAATGTTAGGTAGCCCAAGAAAAGGTATAGATACTAACCTTTTGCCTATAAAGTATGTAATAGGACTTACTTTATAAACCAATATAAATGGATTTCCAATTATCGCAGCTTCTAAGGTTGCAGTACCTGAGGCTATAATAGAAAACACGCTATGTTTCATAACTTCGTAAGAAGGATTTTCAAACTTTGGAATGTCAAACTCTGAAAGATTTGACGTTATTACAGTTAAAGGTAAATCTTTAAAATCTTTTGTTTTTTCTAAAACTTTTTCAACCATATTTACAGTTGCAGGAATTACAAAGTGAGCATTTTCCAGTGTTTTAGATAAAAGTCTGGCAGATTGAAGCATAATAGGAAGTAAAACATTAACTTCACTTTCCCTACTTCCTGCAAGCAACCCAATTATTTTTTTATGTTTTGGTATTGACAGTTTTTGTTTAAAACTTTCTTCTGTTTCGTAAGTTTTAACTATATCTAAAAGAGGGTGTCCAACAAAAAAGAATTTGAACTTATTACTTACAAAGGGTTTGTAAATCTCCTCTTCAAATGGAAGGATAGATATTAAAACATCTGTATTTTCAACTATATCTTTAATCCTACTCTTACCCCAAGCCCAAACCTGTGGAGATATAAAGTAAACTGTTTTTATTCCAAGTTTCTTGGCCTCTTTTATAAGTTTTATGTTAAATCCGGGGAAGTCTACCACTACAAGAAGGTCAACACCTTCTTTTAGTATCTCTACTGACTTTTTAAAAACTTCTTTGATTTTACTGTATTTTGAAAGAGCTTCTGTTAGACCTACTACGGATATATCTTTTATTGAGGCAACCGGAATTACTCCGGCTGCTTCCATCTTTGGACCTGCTATTGCGTATATTTGGTAGTTTTTTAATCTTTTTACTATCTCACAAGCGTAGTTATCTCCAGAAATCTCACCTACGCTTATAAAAATTTTTTTCATATTAATCTGGCGTAATTCTTATTAAACACTCATCTGGATTTACGTTATCTCCAACCTTTACAAATATTTCGCTTACAGTTCCATCTATTGGAGCGTGAATCTCGTTTTCCATCTTCATCGCTTCAACAGTAAGAACAACATCTCCTTTTTTCACTCTATCCCCTAAGTTTACTTTTATAGAAGTTACCTTTCCGGGCATAGGAGATGATACGTCTCCTAAACCCATAGCTTTTGGTCTTTCTCCAATTATTTTTCCACCTTCAGGTAGAGAAACTTCCGCTGCACCCACTTCTATTTCTTTAATAGGTTGGACTAAAACTTCTTCTAATCTACCGTCTATTCTGATAAAGTATGGTCTTCTGTTTTCTACTGGACTTCCTACTCCTGCAATCCTAACGTGGTACTGCTCTCCATGGACTGTAATGTTAAACTCTATAGGAGCAAGGTGTTTCATTTCTTCCTTTGTAAGCTCTTCTATTTCAGGTGGTAAAACTTCTCCTTTTTCAAACTTTTCTCTCCATTGGAAGAACTCTACTCCCACTTGAGAGAATAAACAGTATGATAATACATCTTCTTCGTTTCTGGCTCCTGATTGGTAAGCTTTCTCTGTACATTTATCAAGCTCTGGTTCTAATAAATCTGCTGGTCTTACCTGTATAGGTTGCTCATCTCCTAAGATTTTCTTCATAACATCAGGTTTTATAGGAGCAGGCGGTCTTCCGTACAATCCTTTTACATAATCTCTTGTTTCTTTTGTTACAACTTTATACCTTTCTCCTTGTAGTACGTTTAAAAGTGCTTGAGTTCCTACTATTTGGCTTGTAGGTGTTACAAGTGGAGGATAACCTAAATCTTCTCTTACTCTTGCTACTTCTTTTTTAACCTCTTCTAATTTGTCTAATGCATTGTTTTCTTTTAACTGATTTATAAAATTAGACATCATTCCACCCGGTATTTGGTGTATTAGAACCTGACAGTCTGGCCATTTATCGACTGTATCATATTTTGCGTACTTTTTCCTTACTTCTTTAAGATACTCTGCAACTTCAACTACGATATCTAAATCAATCTTTGTTTCATATCCGAACTCTTTTAAAACGTATACCATTGTCTCGTTTGGTGGATGAGCTGTAAGCCAAGACCACGTTGAAACATCTGTATCTATTATGTCTGCACCTGCTTCAACTGCTTTTAAAAGGGTCATCTCCGCCATTGCAGCTGTAGATTGAGCGTGGACATGAACAGGAAGTTTTATCTCTTCTTTTAATCTTTTTACAAGGTCGTAAGCTACTTTGGGAGATAGTATTCCTGCTTGGTCTTTTATGGATATAATATCAACACCTAAGTCTTTAAGCTGTCTAGCTATATTTACATAGTAATCAACAGTATGGATAGGACTTATTGTGTATGATAAAACTCCTTTTACAATCTTGCCACACTCTTTTGCAACAGATATAGCAACTTCCATATTTCTTACGTCATTTAACGCATCAAATATTCTAAATACATCTATTCCATTTTCAGCTGCCTTTTTCACAAAAGCTTCCACAACATCATCTGGATAGTGTCTATATCCTACTAAGTTTTGACCTCTGAGAAGCATCTCAAGTTTTGTATTTTTGGCTGCTTGTTTAAATTTCTTTAATCTGTCCCATGGGTCTTCTTTTAGGTATCTAAGGCATACGTCAAAGGTAGCTCCTCCCCATACTTCTAAAGACCAGAATCCTGCATCGTCTAACTTTTCAAGTGCTGGTAAAAGGTCATCTGTTCTTACTCTTGTTGCAAGAAGGCTCTGCTGACCATCTCTTAGAGTAACATCAGTAAATTCTATAACTTTTTTCTCCATACTAATCACTCCCTTTTTGACAATAGAATCTCTACTTTAAGGTTTAAGTATTTTATCATATTCCTAACTCTTGTTTTAATTTCTCGTGGAAAGACTCTCTAAACTTTTGAGAGTAAAATGCAATGTAAATTTCTGTTTGATTTTCATTATTTTTTTCCAGTTTTAACCATATTCTTCTATGAATCGTATAAAATGCAAGCATAGTTCCTAAAACTACTATAACTGTTCCAATCCATATAAGGTTAGTTCCTGGGAAATAACTAACTTGTAATCCTGAAAAGTATCTAGGTTGAAATGAGTCAATAAGCAGAATATAAGGGAGGCCGTAAGGTTTAGCAAATTTTTCGTAAGCAGGAATAGCAACAAACGGGTCAGCAGGTATAGGAATGTTAAATTCTTTTTGATTGTAATTTACTTGAGCTATTATCAAAGGGTCATAAACATCTTGCTGAGCAAGCATTGGGTTTTTGTAGTTAAGCGTTGTATTTTTTATTTGAAGTTGTACAGAATCAAAATTTAGATTTGGGTTTTTGTAAGTGTAATCAAGTTTAGGAGCTTTTGATATAAATTCCATCCATTTTCTGTCTAAATCTCTAAGTTGTTTTTCATACTCTTTTTTCTTTTCTTCGTCTATTTCTTGGGCAAGTTTTTGGTTTATTAGCATTCCTTCGTTCATAAAAGATAACAAATCATCATATTTAAACACAACTAATTTTGCTTCTTTTATCTCTCCTGTTTTACCGTAAGATGTTTGGAATATTCTGTGTCCTTCTACTTCTATAGGTTTGTTAACTTCTATTACACCGGATTTTACTGCTTTTCCACCTTTTATTATGTCTACCGTACTTTTGTATGACTTTACTGCACCTGCAAACTCTTTACTATCATAAAACTCAAGTTCAAACTTTTTAAGGTATATAGTAAAAGGTAATTTATAAGTCTCATTTCCGGGAACTAAGGAGCCTTCTCTGTATTTTCTTATGTAGTCCGCAGAATCACCTTCTGGAATCTCTATCTGACCTCTTACACCTAAAACGGAACCCATAAAAGCACCTATCAAGAAAACTATAATACCTATGTGGGTTACAAGCATTCCCATCCTTGATATTCTACCTTTCTCTGCATAAAGATAAACAACATTATCATTTTCTTTTATAGCTTCAACCTTTCTAAATCCAAGTCTATGTATTACGCTGATTATGTAATTTAAAACTTCATCTAAAGGTTTACTGTAATTTAACTTAATAGTTGAAGGTTTTTTAAGTAGTCCTTCAGGGAGCTTTTTTTCAACCTTACCGTAAGCGGTTTTGTAAATGGCAGGAAATCTTTCTATAGTTGCAAAAATAACCGCTATAGCAACTAATACTATTAAAAGCTGATAGTACCAAGAATGAAATACGTTGTTTAGCCAAGTAATCCATATTATTTTTGCTGGTATTTCACCGTATTCTTTGTAATAAGTTATGTAAGTCTCACCTTGTTTTATGTAGGTAGAACCTAAAACTGATAGTATTGCAAGAAGGATAAGGTAGATAACACCTAATTTTACATTTCCTAAAAATGAGAGTATTTTTTTAATCAAAGTTTTCCTCCGAATTTATATTCATCATCTCTTTGTATTTATCAACTACAGCTCTTCTTACTTCTTCTGCAAACTCTTTTGATAAAGGCTCTACTATCTCTAAAAATCTGTTAGAACTACTTTTTTTCTTAGGAAAGTTTATAAAAAGTCCTCCATGTTTTGACTCTATAACTTTTATGTCTCGGATTAAAATAGTATCATCTATAATTACCTCTGCAACGGCTCTAACTCTTCCGCCGATTCTTCCTGTGTCAAAAGGATAAATTTTTACGTCTGTTATTTTCATAGTGAAAGTATGTTATTTATTTCGTACTCTTGAATGTTAGGTACTCTTACTTTTCCAAAAGAAACTTGAAGAGGTTTTATTTTTAACTGACCATCTTCGTATGAAACCATAAAGTTTTTATGCCCTTCTACGTATTTTTCTACTGCAAAAACACCAAACTTAGAAGCCATAATTCTATCGTAAGCAGAAGGACTTCCGCCTCTTTGAATGTAGCCTAAAACCTGATACCTTATCTCGCCTATAGATTTATCCTTTAACCTTTGATTTAGTATTTCTGCAAGCTCTTTTGCAGATGCAACACCTTCTGCAAGGACGATGATAGCAAACCCTTTTTCCATAGCTTTTGCTTTTAAAATCTTTTCTTCTATTACATGAAGCGGAAGAGGGTATTCTGGTATAAGTGTTATTTCAGCTCCTGTAGCCATTCCAACTTCCAGTGCTATAAAACCACTGTCTCTACCCATTACTTCTACTATAAAAACTCTTTCGTGAGACATAGTGGTATCTTTTATTTTATCTATTGCTTCCATTGCATTATTAACAGCAGTATCAAAGCCTATTGCATACTCAGTACCATATATATCATTATCAATGGTTTTTGGTATTCCAATAACATTTAAATCAAAATCTTTATTTAAAAGGTAAGCACCTTGAAAACTACCGTTTCCACCTATCACAAACAAAGCATCTATACCTAAGTTTTTTATGTTTTCAAAAGCTATTTTTCTATAATCGTACTCTTTAAACCTTGGCTCTCTGGCTGTAAGTAGTATAGTTCCACCTCTTTGAAGTATTCCTGCGACACTCTTATAATCTAAAACTTTATAATCCTTTTCTATTAAACCTTTAAATCCTCTTATAAAGCCTATAACTTCGATTTTATAGTAGTTTGCTGTTCGGACAACTGCCCTTATACAGGCATTAAGCCCGGGACAGTCTCCACCACTTGTAAGTAATCCAATCCTCTTCATTACTTTTGCATATAACAAAAATCAGAAGCCTGAGCCATTTCCGGTATTAAATCGCCTGTTTGCTTATTAACATAAACTTTTCTTATTGTGGAAAGATTTTCATATCCTTTTAAATTAACTTCTCCAATAAAGTACTTATCATTTTCACACACGTTTATAACATAATCCTTTGTATTTCCTATGTAAGCCTGTATCTTCTTTTCTGCCTCTTGCTTAGTAATAGCAAAAGAAGAAGCTGTGATTAAAAGCGTTATTGTAAGTGCTAAAACTTTTCTCATAATACTATCCTCCTGCAAAAAATTTAAAGATAATTTTACCATTTTTTATTGTCTTTTTAAATGAAAGAGGTTATACTTAGAAATATAATCAATTTAAGGTTTTTTAAATGGTTTTTAAATGTGATATTACAACATTGAGACAGATTTATAAGAGATTAAAAGAAGTTTATGAGGTTATTTCGCCCGTTTACGATAATGGAGTAATACAGTATAGAAAAAATCCAGACTTTGATGCAATCCCTTTTGGTAAAGCTCAGATGGAGTATGCAGGAAGCTATTTTGTATCCGATAATATCGGAAAGTATTTCAGTTATGTAAGGCCTTATAATACTTTAAAAAACTTCCTAAGACCAGCGGAGGAGGTACTATACAGGGTTTATATTAAAGATGGAAAACTCTACTTTGAAAGTGAAAATAAACATACCAAAAAGCCTATGGCATTTTTTGACGTTAGGAAATGCGACTTAAAGGCTTTGTCTATATTAGATGAAGTTTTTATAAATAAAAATAACTATCCTGATGAATATTACAAGGAACTCAGAGAAAATTTATTTATAGTAGCAGTCAACTGCAGTGAAGTGTCAGATGTTTGCTTTTGCAGTTCTATGAACGTAAATTTTAACAATGATTATGGATCTGATATAGTTTTAACAGAATTAAAAAAAGGGTTTTTGTTAGAAGTTAAAACAGACAAAGGAAAGAGATTATTAGAAGGATTGAGTTTAAAGGAAGCGGATGAAGATGATTTAAAAGAAAAAAATGAAATTCTAACTCAAACTTACACTAAAATCAAAAAAAGCTTAAATAAAGAAAACTTAAAAGAAGAACTATATAAAAAGATAAATCATCCTTACTGGGAAGAGATAGGAAACAGATGTCTTGGATGTACGAGTTGTACACAAGTCTGCCCTACATGTTTCTGTTTTGATATAATTGAGAAAAATTCTTTAGATGGTAGTTATTCTGAAAGAGTAAGAATTTATGACTCTTGCTTTAATCCAAATTTCGCAACGGTTCATAAGTTTAACCTTAGA
Organism: Sulfurihydrogenibium subterraneum DSM 15120; assembly: GCF_000619805.1. Lineage (NCBI taxonomy): Bacteria > Pseudomonadati > Aquificota > Aquificia > Aquificales > Hydrogenothermaceae > Sulfurihydrogenibium > Sulfurihydrogenibium subterraneum. Next base: position 16,704 of record NZ_JHUV01000008.1, read on the forward strand.
GATAAAATCTTTTTTAGATACAGACATTGGTTACTACATAAAATGGCTTATTGGCAAGATCAATTTGATGATATCGGTTGTGTAGGATGTGGAAGATGCATTACATGGTGTCCGGCTAAAATAGATATTGAGATAGAAACTAACAAAGTGAGAGATTTTGCGTGAAACCGTATGATTTAATAGAAGGAAAAATTTTAAAAGTTTATCAGGAGAATTACAATACAATAACTGTAATCGTAGAAGTAAATTTAAAAGACCCAAGACCAGGACAGTTTGTTATGTTTTATGCAATCGGTAGAGGAGAGGCTCCGATTACAATAGCTGATTACAAAGATGGTTTTATGGTTAATACTATCAGAATAGTAGGAGACGTTACTGGATACTTTGATAAAGCAAAAGAAGGTGATAGTATATACTTGCGTGGCCCTTACGGTAATCTGTGGCCTATTGATAAGGCTTTTGGAAAAAATCTTTTTATTGTTTCCGGTGGTTTAGGACTTGCTGCCACAAGATGGATTTTAGAAGAAGCTTTAAAACAAAAGCATAGATTTAAGAATGTAATTTCACTATATGGTGCCAAAAGTTACGATGATATCCTTTATAGAGAAAAAATTGAGGAATGGGAAAAGGAAATAGATTTTAAGACGATTTTGAATACAGGAAATGAAAGATGGAAAGGAAAAGTGGGATTAATCACAGATTTGATAAACGATACAGACATAGACAGTAATAGTGTTGTTTTTATGTGTGGTCCTGATCCTATGGTAAACGCTGTTATTGAAATACTTGAAAGTAAAGGTGTAAAAAAAGAAAATATTTACATATCTTTAGAAAGGCATATGAAATGTGCTGTTGGTACATGTGGACACTGTATGATTGGTCCCTACTTTGTCTGTAAAAATGGTCCAGTGTTTAACTACAAAGAAATTGAATACTTTTATACAAAAAAAGGTGTTTGATGAAAATAGGTATATTTAAGTTCTCTTCTTGTGATGGTTGTCAACTATCCTTTATAAATCTTTCCAGAGAGTTGGCTGAGTTAGAAAACTTTAATATAGATTACTTTTTGGAAGCCCAGTCTGTAAACAATTATGACTACTTTGATGTTTCTTTTGTAGAAGGGTCTGTATCTACAAATGAAGAAATTGAGAGGATAAAGGATATTAGAGAAAAAAGTAAAGTTCTTGTCAGTATTGGTGCTTGTGCTGTTTCAGGAGGTGTTCAATCTATCAGGAACTTTAGGAATATAGACGATATTAAAACTGTGTATAAAATTCAAGACATTACTCAAAATGTTCCTGAAAATGCTATTCCTATATCTCAGGTGGTAAAAGTTGATTTTGAAATTAGAGGATGTCCAGTATCAACAAATGTAATAAAAGATTTTATAAACTCTATTTTAATAGGTAAAAGTCCTCATAATTACAATTATCCTGTTTGTCTTGAATGTAAGAGGAGAGGCAACGTCTGTTTACTTATTTTGAATAATCCATGTTTAGGTCCTATTACAATGGCAGGATGTAATGCTCTATGTCCATCTCTGAGTAGAGGATGTTACGGCTGTTTCGGGCCTTACAAAGATGCAAATATTGAGGCGTTATATAATATTTTTAAGGAAAAAAATTGGGATATAAAAGAGTTTATTGAAAACAGTTTAAATCCTTACAATCCTATCTTTAGGGAAAAAATATGGAAACAAAACTTTTAACAAGAGTAGAGGGAGAAGGTACTTTAAAGCTGATATTAAAGGATAATTTAGTTCAAGATGTAGTCTTAAACATATTTGAACCGCCGAGATTTTTTGAAACTATTTTAAAAGGTAAAAAATTTGAAGTTATACCGGATATAACAGCGAGGATATGCGGAATTTGTCCTGTCGCTTATCAAATCAGTAGTGTTCAAGCTATTGAAAGTATATTTAATATAAAGGTTAGTAAGGAGGTTGAAAATTTAAGGAGAATCTTTTATTACGGTGAGTGGATTCACAGTCATGCAATACACGTTTTCTTTATGCATCTTCCGGATTTTTTAGGTTTAAGTTCTTTCTTTGAATTTATTAAGCTAAATCCGGATTTATCTAAAAAAGCTCTTTTTATAAAACAAACAGGACAGAAGATATTAGAAGTAATAGGAGGAAGAGATGTTCATCCTGTAACGGCATGTGTAGGAGGTTTTACTCACTTTCCAAAAGATGAAGAGATAAAATCGTTAATACCATACTTGGAAAAATCTTATGATTATTCTTTAGAGACAGTAGACTTCTTGTCAAAGTTGAATTTTCCAAAACATCTTATTCCTGAAGGCATAGTCTTTGTCTCATTAAAAGAGGAAGATTACTATCCAATACTAAAAGGCAAAATATACTTGTCAACAGGCTTGACTATAGATAAAGATGAGTTTTTAGAATACTTTTACGAGTTTGAAAAACCTTACTCAACAGCAAAGTACAGTAAAACAAAAGAGGGAAAAACTTATATTGTAGGACCTATAGCAAGATTTAACAACAGTTTTGATAATTTAACAGAAAATTCTAAAAAGATAGCTTTGAAGTATGGAGTAAAACCGATAGAAAGTAACATGTCTAAAACAATAATAATAAGGATGATTGAGATTTTAGATAGTATAGAAAGGTCTATAGAATTAATAAAACTCTATCAAAGAAACAGACTTAAAAATGAAAAGTACGAAATATTAGAAGGAGAAGGGACGGGTGTGTCCGAAGCTCCAAGGGGAATACTATGGCATAACTATAAACTCAATTCAAAAGGAATAATAGAAATAGCAAATATAATACCACCTACATCCCAAAATCAATCTGTAATAGAGGAGTTACTAAAAAGATTAATAATAAACGATAATTTAAAAGATGAGTTAACATTAATAAATTATGGAGAATCTATAATAAGAGACTTTGACCCTTGTATATCTTGCGCAACCCACTTTTTAAAAATTGACAAGCTAAATCTCAATAATAGGTAAAAGTTTGTCGTTCATTATTTTAACCATCTGGTCAAAAAGGTCTCTTGCAGTTTTTCCATCTTCTGGATATGAAGCAACACCTTCAACTAATTCCAATTTAATAGACTTTTTCAATCTTTCTATTGCTTTTTCTACCTGATTTTTATCTGTTTCTGGGAAGAATAAAAAAACAAAATCTTCATCAACAGGAGATAAAACATCCACACTCCTAATGTTCTCTCTGAGTTTAAAGAATATATCTATATCTTTTGGTTTATTTTCTATTAAAAGTTTTGTAATAGAAGGAAAGTATAAAAATGCTATTGAAAAATGTTTACTTTTTCCGTACCTTTTAATCCTTTCTATCTCTATCTCTACTAAAGCTTTAAAGACTTCGAAATCATAAATTTTTAATTCTTGGTTAGCCTGCATTTTTCCCCTCCTTTAAAAAGTAGTCAAAAAGTTCTTCTGTTTCTTCCCATAATAATTCTTCATCTTCTTTCCCAAAGTGGCCTTCTAATGCTGTTTTTTTGTATATAGGCTTTCTAAGTTTTAGTAATTCTATTATATCACTTACACTGAATTTGTAAAGATTTTTTTCAATTTTTTCTCCATTTTCACAATCTAAGTTTATAATTAATGGATACTCTGAACCTATTGCATAAACCATCTCAACTTTACACCTGTCTGCAAGTCCTCTTGAAACTATGTTTTTTGCTATAAACCTTGCAAAGTATGAAGCAGACCTATCTACTTTTGTTGGGTCTTTTCCAGAAAATGCACTTCCACCGTTTGGACAGGCTGTTCCATAAGCATCTGCAGCAATTTTTCTTCCAGTTAGTCCTGTATCTGCCATTGGTCCACCTATTATAAATCTACCAATAGGATTTATAACTATATTTGTTTTTTCGCTTATGTAATCTTTATACTTTAGTTTTTTTATTACTTCTTCGATAATTGCTTCTTTTAATTCTCTTTCTGTGATATATGGTTCGTGTTGAACCATAATAGCTATGTTTTTTACTCTAACAGGCTTTTCATCTTCATACTCAACGCTGACCAAAGCTTTACCGTCAGGTCTTAAAAATGGTAAGGTGCCGTCTTTTCTCAGAATGGTAAGTTTTTCTGTTATCTCACTTGCTACATTACATGGAAGAGGCATGTAGTTTTCTGTTTCGTTTGTTGCGTATCCTACAACAATACAGCTATCTCCTGCTCTATCTGAAGGTAGTCCTAAAGAAATTTCTGGGCTTTGGTCGTTTATAGTTGTAATTACTCCTGCTGTATATCCATCAAAACCGTACTCTGGCTTAGTATATCCTATCTCAATAAGCGTGTTTCTCACTATTGTAGGAATGTCCGAATATGCATCGGTAGATATCTCGCCTGCTACGTGAACAAGACCCATAGTGACTAAAACTTCGATAGAAGCTCTGGTATAAGGATCTTTTGATATTAAATCGTCTAATATGGCATCTGCTATTATATCTGCTATTTTATCAGGATGCCCCTGACACACACTCTCTGCACTTTTTATAGTTCTCATACCTTTACTCCTTAACTACATTCATCTGATAAGATAGCACCTTTATTTGCAGAGGTTACGAACTTTGAGTATCTTCTAAGCCAAGGACTTGGTATTTCTTTTTTCTTAGGTTTGAACTCTTTCATTCTTCTTTCAAACTCTTCTTGAGGTATTAACAACTCTATCTTTCTATTTGGAATATCTATTAATATCTCGTCTCCGTCTTGAATTATACCTATAGGTCCTCCTGCTGCAGCTTCTGGAGATACGTGTCCTATACAAGCTCCTCTTGTGGCACCAGAAAATCTTCCATCTGTTATAAGAGACACTTTGTCTCCAAGTCCCATTCCCATTATTGTTGACGTTGGAGCAAGCATTTCTCTCATTCCAGGTCCACCTTTTGGGCCTTCGTACCTGATAACAACTACGTTTCCTTCTTTTACTTTTCCATTTGTTATGCCTTTTATAGCTTCTTCTTCACTATCAAATACAACCGCTTTTCCTTTGTGAACCATTATTTTAGGGTCAACTGCTGCAGCTTTGACTACTGCTCCATCTGGTGCTATGTTTCCAAATAGTACTGCAAGCCCTCCAGTTTCACTGTATGGATTGTCTATAGGTCTTATAACATTGTAATCTTTAATTTCTGCATCTCTTATAGCCTCTCCCAAAGTTTTCATTAAAACTGTAGGTCTGCCTAAATGCAGTAGATTCTTTTTAGATAATTCTTTTAATATTGCATAGATTCCACCAGCTCTATCCAAATCTTCCATATGATATTGAGACGCGGGAGCTAGTTTACAAAGGGTTGGTGTTTTTCTTGAGATTTCATCTATTTTTTCCATAGGAAACTCAATTCCTGCCTCGTGAGCTATAGCTAAAAGGTGTAAAACTGTATTTGAAGACCCTCCCATTGCTATATCAAGTGTGAAAGCGTTCTCAAAAGTTTGATAGTTTACTATATCTCTGAATTTTAGGTTGGCTTTAACAAGCTCTACTATCTGTCTTCCTGCTTGTTTTGCGAGTTCTATTCTTCTTGGGTCTATTGCAAGTATCGAACCATTTCCAGGAAGAGCAATTCCCAAAGCTTCAGCAAGACAGTTCATAGAGTTTGCTGTAAACATTCCAGAACAAGACCCACACGTAGGGCAAGCATGGGACTCAATGTCTAAAAGTTCTTCTTCTTTTATCAATCCTTTCTTTATAGAACCAACGGCTTCAAAAACTGTTGCTAAATCTATAGGTTTTCCGTTTTGGGTATGACCAGCTGCCATAGGACCACCACTGACTAAAATAGTAGGAATATTTACCCTTGCAGCTGCCATTATCATACCGGGGACAATCTTATCGCAGTTTGGTATAAGGACAAGTCCATCTAACTTGTGAGCTTGGACAACGGTCTCTACGCTGTCTGCTATTAATTCTCTACTTGGAAGAGAGTAAAACATACCAGAGTGCCCCATTGCTATTCCGTCATCAACGCCAATAACATTAAATTCAAATGGAACTCCTCCAGCTTCTCTAATAGCCTGCTTTACGTGTTGTGCAAACTCTTGAAGATGAACATGCCCAGGGATTATATCTATGTAAGAGTTAGCGACACCTATAAACGGTTTTCCAAAGTCTTCTTCTTTAAGTCCACATGCTCTAAGTAAACTTCTATGGGGAGCTCTTTCTATTCCCTTTTTTATTTCATCACTTCTCATCTTTTCCTCCTAAATACCGATAAGTTAGTTAATAGTATAGCAAAATTTTTTGGTATAATAGAGTTTAATGGCAAGCAAAAAATTCCTAAACTTTTTAATAGGTCTTTTAATGTTTACACTTTTTGTTAAGCCAACTTTCGCATTAAATGAGGATTTAAATCGTTGCTTTTACGAAGCCTCTGTTAGTTATAATGTTCCTCAGGGATTGCTTATTGCAATTGCAAAAGTTGAGTCTGGATTTAGACCTTGGGTTATAAACATAAATCAAAATGGTAAGTCAGTTAAAGTTATAAATCCAAAATCTTTAACAGAAGCTTTAGTGTATGTTAGATATTTACATGATAACGGTTATAATTACGATGTTGGAATAGGTCAGATAAATGTATGGAATATAAAAAGATTGAAGCTTCAACCTGAACAGCTTTTAGACCCTTGCAACAACATAAAAGTTTCTGCATACATTTTAAGAGAAAACATTAACAAGTACGGTTTAACTTGGGATGCAATATGGCGTTATAACGGTAGAAAAGATTACGCTTACAAAGTTTACAACGCCTTAATATCTATGGGACTTGTAGCTCGTAGATAACTTTTTCGCATATTCTATCCTGCAGGTCAAACATTATTTTTGCATCTTCTTCGTTTGTTTCATGGTCATAACCTAAAAGATGTAAAATACCATGGGTTAATAATCTTACTATCTCGGCTTTGTAAGAATGACCTATTTCTCTAGCTTGATTTTTTGCATACGGCAGAGATATTATTACATCACCTAAAACTCTGTATTTATAGCCTATGGTATATCCTTGAGGAAAGGATAAAACATCTGTAGGTTTATCTTTACCACGCCACTGTTTATTTATACTTTTTATTGTATCGTTATCTGTAAGTGTTATACTTACCTCTACATTTTCCAGCTGAAGGTTGTTTAAAATTTGATCTACTACCTTTTTTACAAATTCTTTTGTTATTTCTCTATCATAAACTTCCTTATTTATAAGTATTCTATTTTTCATTCTGATTTTCTTCTTCGTATTTATTGTAAGCTTCTATTATCCTTTGAACTATAGGATGTCTTACTACGTCCTTTTCAGAAAATCTTGTAAATCCTATTCCTTTTACACCATCTAAAATTTTTATAGCTTCTATTAATCCGGACTGACTTGTTTTTGGTAAATCTATTTGGGTTACGTCTCCTGTTATCACAGCTTTTGAACCAAACCCTATCCTCGTTAATAACATTTTCATCTGCTCTTTTGTTGTATTTTGTGCTTCATCAAGGATTATAAAAGCATCGTTTAAAGTCCTACCTCTCATAAACGCCAAAGGTGCAACTTCAATAACTTTTTTTTCTATCATATCGTTTACTTTTTCCGGGTCAACCATATCGTAAAGTGCATCGTATAGTGGTCTTAAGTACGGGTCAACTTTTTCTTCTAATGTTCCTGGTAAAAATCCTAACTTTTCTCCAGCTTCTACCGCAGGTCTTGTTAGAATTACCCTACTTACTTTATTCTGTTTTAGATAAGAAACAGCAACTGCCATTGCAAGATATGTTTTACCTGTTCCGGCTGGTCCTATTCCAAAAGTGATATCATTTTTCTTTATCGTTTCAACGTATAACTTTTGAGTAGGTGTTTTTGCCATAATAGGCTTTCTCTTGTATGAGAATAAAATTGTATCTGCTACTTTTACTTTCTCTTGTTCTCTTTCTAATTTTTCTTCTTTTTCTAGTTCAAGTTTAAATCCAACTGCAAGGTTTCTTATGTCTTGAGGTGATAGTATATGTCCTACTTCAAAATATGATGATACTTTTTCCATAAACTCTTCAAATTTATCTAGATTTTCCTCTTCACCAGAAGCTATTATTGATGTTCCCCTTGCAAAGATCTTTAGGTTAAAAAGTTCTTCAAAGTATCTTAGATTTTCGTCTCTGGTTCCAACTACATTAAAAAAGGCTTCTACAGGTATTTGCACTTCTAACTTTAAAATTCTTAAAACCTCCGTTTCAAATTTTTGATTAATTTATACCTTTTCAATCTAATTTCCATCCTTTTTGTATGTTAAAAAACTCTAAAAGTTCATTTAATTTTTTTGCTTCCAACTGTCCTGGTGCAAAAGACTGACCTATAAATGTGTAGGTTATTAAACTTCCAAATACAGGTGCTATTACTCTTGAAACTTTTCCTATTTCTCCCATAAGTATTGCTACCAAATTTTTCTCTCTGTTTTTGTGTGTGATACACATAACCCTTGCTACATCTTCAAAACTTCTTGCTTTAAAGGCATACTTTACTATATCAGCTCCCATCAGCTTACTTTCATTTATTATAGTTTGGATATAATCATCAGAAGGAGTTTTTTCAAAATCATGGTAGGACATTATTACAGATTTTCCTTTTGAGTGATAAAAGTCTATTACTTGTTTATTTATTTTAAATGAAGTATATTCTATATCTGCCATATCTACATAATCTGCTATTTGGCTAAATATTTCAAATCTTCCTTCATCTGGTATATCGGCTCCCCCTTCAAGTTTACTTCTTACAGTTGCAAGTGCTATAAATCCTTTTTCTTTTACTTTTTTTATTACATCTAATATATGTTTAAAATCTCTGATTTTAAATTGATCTATCCTCAATTCAATTATATCAATATCTTCTAAAAGTGCTTTTGATAATGTATCTTCTACATTATCATCCGTGATAGGTAAAGCTAACTTTACCATTTTTTATAACTCCATAGTTTTTTAAACAAACTTTGTCTTTACCATTTTATCATAAAATAAAAAATAATATTTTTACCTGTATAAGTTCATATAGACAGTGAACACCTACCCACTGTGAAATAAAAAATTTACTAAACAGAAGGCAAAATGAAAGGTGTTAAAGAAGTTATGGTTAATAGAGAAAATGGAATATACGATAGATGAGATGAATAGAAGATTAAGTAGTTATGTGGAAAAATACAATTTTATAAGACCGCACTACTCTTTAGGATATAAAACTCCTGCAGACATGCTTAATAAAATGTGATAAAATTTTTTAGGTGTGGGTGTTCATGATGTATAGAACTTATACACGGACTTTTAGCTAACAAAATAATGTTAGAAAGAGACATCGAAAATTTTGAGGAAAATCTGAAAAATATGTTAAAAGAAGGAAAAGAGAAAAACATAGAAGAGTTAGAAACAGGTAGAAGAACTGGCTGTTATGTATCCATAAATGATAAACGCAACTTTCTTGCACACAGCGGTTTAAACGTAAAATCACTATGTTGAAAAAACAAGATGACAAATTGTACATAGGTTATTGTGATTTTAAAGAAGATAGTAAAAAAATTATAGAAGATTTTCTAAAGTAGTTACAAAAAAGCTCTAATTCCATTTAGAATATCAGAACTTTATTTATTCATATATTTCCACACAGCATTGTCTAATTCCGCTGGTGATATTCCAAGTAAGTAAGCTGCTTCTCTATAAATATTAAATAACCTATCATAGTCACTCGCACTATCAGAAGGATTTCCGACATGAATTCCCGCTTTTTCTGCAAACTGTGTTAGTAATCTGTCTATGGCTACCACATCTGGCACGCCTGCGAGAATCCCTATGTAATCTCTGGTCTTGCGCCCAATATTCTTTAAACTTAATAGCTTATCTCTTATGCTCCAATAATTTTTCCTTAAATCACTAACAGTATCAATACCTTTTTGTAAAAAAAACTGTGTAAGTTCTTGAATACATTCTCTTTTTGCACTATTTTCAACAGCTACTTCTATCATTTTATTCATGTTTTGATAAACTCCTGTCGTGGTGGGTAAATCTGGATATCTTGCTATTTCTTCAACCCTTGGCTTAACTACTCTATCGTAATTCAGTCCAGCTTGCATACAGGCATCCATAATAAGTGCTCCCATATGATTCTGTATTGGAGGTGAACCATAATTACGGAAATTGGGGATTTCTTGTTTTACAAAGTCTACAAGTTTTTTTGCATCGCTCATAACTTAATCCTCCTGCAAGAAATTACTTCAATTCCCTCATAGTTGGGGAAAAACAAAGAAAGAAGCTAAAGAGAAAGCAAAACAGATAGACCTTAAAGAGTTTCTATCCCACATAGTTCAGACAAAACTTGACTCATACATACTAATGTTAAACAGAAAAGGAGTCTTTCTATCCCACATAGTTCAGACAAAACCCGTTAATTTTCAAAAATAAAAAAATTAAATAACCAAGTAATGACGCTGGTTTGCTGGCAGTTTTTATTTTCGTTAACCATTCGCAAATTGAGGTTAATTGCATCAAACCTCACATAATGCAAATATATTTTCTGTTATATTCCCACTTTCACCCTTATCACTACTTGATTATTACAATAATATATTTTCTGTTATCACGATGCAAAATTTAATGATAATTGTTATCAATAAGCTAATTTTAGCTAATTTTCAAAAAATTAAGTGGGATTTAAACCTATTCAGTTGTCAAGGTATTTAAATTTTAACCATTAACCACTAAAAACATTATACAAAACTTTTTCAAAAAATGCAACTTTTCTACTTCAAAACCATTTACTTTTTCATTCCAAACTCTACTGGAAGATTATTCTTCTTCCAGTCTATTATTCCGCCTTTTAAGTTGTAAACATTTTTAAATCCATTTTGTTCTAAAAACTTACTTGACATAACGCTTCTGTTTCCAGACCTGCAATAAACGAGTATTTTTTTATCTTTAAACTTTTCCAAATCTTTTATGTACTGAGGAAGGACTTGGACTGGTATTAAGATAGAGCCTGGTATGTGTCCATCTTTTTCATATTCTATAGGAGTTCTAACGTCTAAAACAATCACATCTTTTTCCTTTTGAATCTTTTCATAAAACGCCTTTGAATCTAAATCCTGATAAGCATAGGCAAATACAAAGCTTAGTAGTATAGCAAATATTAATTTTCTCATTCTTCATCCTTTTCTATTTTTATTCCTAACTCTTTTAACTGTTTTTCCGCTACATAATCAGGAGCTCCTGTTAGAGGGCATACTCCTTTTTGAGTTTTAGGAAATGCTATTACGTCTCTTATGCTTTCACTTCCTGTCATAAGTGCGAGGATTCTGTCCAATCCAAAAGCAAGTCCTCCGTGAGGTGGAGCTCCGTAGCTTAGAGCTTCTATTAAAAATCCAAATTTTTCTTTTGCTTCTTCTTCTGATATGTTTAGTAGTTTAAATATTTTTTGCTGTAAGTATGGAGTGTGTATTCTGATAGAGCCTCCGCCTATCTCTTCTCCGTTTAAAACCATATCGTATGCCTTTGATTTGAAAGATAAGGCAATTTCTGGATTTTCTAATGCTTGGTCTAACTTTTCTATGTCTTCATCTTTTGGGCTTGTAAATGGGTGATGAATTGCAACTAACCTGTTTTCTTCCTCGTCCCATTCAAATAAAGGAAAGTCAACCACCCATAAAAACTCTAACTTATTTTTATCTATTAAGTTTAACTTTTCTGCTAAATGCTTTCTTAAAAATCCTAAAACTCTGTGGGTTATGTCTTTTTTATCTGCTATGAATACAAGCAGGTCTCCGTCTTGGGCTTGCATTCTTTGGAAAAGTTTTTGTTTTTGGTCTTCTGTAAAGAATTTTAAAATAGGAGATGTTGCCTCACCGTTTTCAAGCTTTATCCAAGCCATTCCTTTAGCACCAAACTTTTTAGCATACTCTGTAAGGTCATCTATCTCTTTTCTTGAAAACTTAGCACCACCTTTTACGTTAATACCTTTAACAAGTCCTCCTGACTTTGCTACATCGTTAAATACTTTAAACTCAACCTCTGAGGCTATATCTGTAATATCTATAAGCTCTAAACCATATCTTAAGTCTGGTTTATCTGTTCCGTATCTGTTTATAGCCTCTTCGTAAGACATTCTTCTAAAAGGAATTTTTACATCAATACCTAACACTTTTTTGTAAACGTGCTGAATAAGAGCTTCTGATAAACTCATAACGTCTTCTTCTGACACAAAAGACATCTCTAAGTCTATCTGGGTAAACTCTGGCTGTCTATCCGCTCTTAAATCCTCATCTCTAAAACACTTAACTATTTGAAAGTATCTTTCTAAACCTGCAACCATAAGAATCTGTTTAAAGAGCTGAGGGGATTGTGGAAGTGCATAAAATTTGCCTTTTTCTAACCTTGAAGGGACTAAAAAGTCTCTTGCTCCTTCTGGTGTTGATTTTGTTAACATTGGCGTTTCAACTTCAATAAATCCATTTCCTACTAAAAACTCTCTTACAGCTTGATAAACCTCGTGTCTTAGTATTATGTTTCTTTGCATTGATGGTCTTCTAAGGTCTAAGTATCTGTACTTTAGCCTTACTTCTTCGCTTACTTTTATGTTGTCTTCTATTTGGAAAGGTAAAACTTCACTTGTATTTAGAATAATCAAATAATCTGCTAAAACTTCTATGTTTCCTGTTTTCATTTTTGGGTTTTCTGTTCCTGTAGGTCTTCTGCCTACAATACCTTTAACGCCTATTACATACTCAGATTTTAATTTTTTTGCTTTGTTGTAAACTTCTTGGGATATTTTTGAAGGGTCAAATACAACCTGAACTATTCCTTCTCTGTCTCTTAGATTTATAAATAAAACACCTCCGTGGTCTCTTACAGTATCAACCCATCCAAGTAGTCTAACTTCTTCTCCTATATTACCTTCGTTTAAATCTCCACAATAGTAATCTCTTTTAAAGTCTCTAAGCTGGTCTGTCATCAGTATCTCCTTAGTTTGTTTTATGTTATAATTATATCAAAACTTTAACATCGGAGGCATTATGTATAAATTAGATGTTGTAACTCCGCTTGGAAATGTTTTTAGTGGAGAAGTTTATCAAACTGTTATAACAACAGCTGACGGAGAAATAGGTATTTTAGAAAACCACATGCTACTTCTTACAAACATCACTCCAGGAAAGTTAAGGATTGAGAAGGCAAACGGTGAAGTAAAAGAGATGGCTATAACTTACGGTATATTAGACGTAGCAGGAGACAAAGTTATCGCATTAATTGAAGAAGTTTACGAATTAAACGAGATAGACACAGAAAACGAAAAGAAGCTCCTTGAAGAAGCAAACTCAAAACTCCAATCAGAAAACTTAACGGAAGAAGAAAGAAAGCATTACGAAAAACAAAAATACAGAGCTGAAACACTTTTAAATCTTGCATCTGCAAAAGTTTAATATAAATCTTCAAGAAGATGAAGACCTTTCTCCTTTCATCAGGGGAAAGGTTTTTATAATTCAAAAAAAGGACGGCTACAGATTCAACATAGACAGTCTATTACTTGCTGATTTTGTAAACATAAAATCTTCTGGGAAGCTGATAGACCTTGGGACAGGCAGTGGAATAATATTGATTCTTTTGTCTTTAAAGTATAAAAATCTGCAATTTTATGGGTTAGAAGTTCAAGAAAATTTGTATCAACTGGCTGAGAAGAATCTTAAAATCAACAACTTAAATGCAAATCTGCAATTGGGAGACGTTAAAGAGGTAAAGAAGTTTTACGAACATCAATTTTTTGATTATGTTGTGATAAATCCACCTTATTTTAAATCAGGAGATTATAAAAACATCCAAGAAAAGATAGCAAGGTCTGAAGCTCTGGCAACTTTAGAGGATTTTATAAAGGCATCTTGGTATCTACTTAAAAATAAAGGAAAACTTTTTATGATAGTGCCTTGTGAGAGACTATCTGAAACAGTTAAGTATTTGAAAAATAATAATATTCAACCTAAAAGATATAGATTTGTACATCCTTCTATAAAAGAAAAAGCAACTCATTTTATGGTAGAAGCAATAAAGCAGGCTAAAGAAGGTGGAGAAACAGTAGAAAGTCCTTTAATAGTCTATGAAAATCCAAAAGAAAAAAAATACACTGAGTACGTATGGAACTTACTTGAAAATTATCCAGAACACTGTTTATAATTAAAGTTATGGATTTAAAACAGCTTATTAAAAAACTTGAAGATATGGGATATAGAAACATCTACTCTTGGTGTGATGAGCCAGAGACTTACTACGACTGGCACACTCATAGATATGACGAAGTTAGGTTAGTTTTCAAAGGCTCAATAATAATAGGCACAGAAGATGAAGTATATCACTTAAAAGAAGGCGATATTTTAGAAGTAAAAGCAGGCACTAAACACTGGGCAAAAACAGAAGAAGGTGTCTGCTATCTCTGTGGAAGTAAGTAAGTTAGTCATTTATTACTATCCAACAGCTTTTTATAGAAATCTAAAAAAAATATAATAAGATGCAAAACTCATACAAGCACGCTTAATAAAATGTGATAAAATTTTTTGTAAATATTCACGATATAAAAAACTTATACAGGTTTTAAAACAATGAAAAGACTACCAATAGGCATAACCACATTACAATCAATAAAAAAAGACAACTGCTACTATGTAGATAAAACTCCTTTTGTCAAAAAGTTAGTAGATAATGGAAAGTACTTCTTTTTAAGCAGACCAAGAAGATTCGGAAAATCTCTGTTTGTAGATACTCTAAAGCAGGCTTTTTTAGGCAATAAACAGCTGTTTGAAGGACTGTATTTAGAGAAAAATTGGGACTGGAGTATAAAGTATCCTGTTATACACATTGATTTTGGAAGTAGAAATATAAAAGATGTTAATTTATTGAAAAGATGGATTATAGAGCAACTTAAAGAGCACATTATAATCTATAACGTTAAAATAGAAGAAGAAGACGATTACGGATTTTTATTTAGAAAGTTAATCTTAAAGCTATACCAAGAATATAAAACTCAAGTTGTAGTGTTGGTGGATGAGTATGATAAACCAATACTTGATAACATAGAAAACACAGAAAAAGCCATAGAAATTAGAGATATTTTAAAAGACTTCTACAGCGTCTTAAAGACAGCTGAGCCTTATCTAAAGTTTGTATTTTTAACAGGTGTGTCAAGGTTTTCAAAAGTATCTATATTTAGCGGTTTAAATCAGCTAAATGATATTACTATAGATTCAAGATTTTCAACTATTTGCGGATATACTCAGTCAGAGCTTGAAACTGTATTTGCAGAACAGTTAGAAGGAGTAAATTTAGAAGAGCTAAAATATTGGTATAACGGTTATAACTGGCTTGGTGATAAAGTTTATAATCCTTTTGATATTTTACTATTTTTTGATAAGAGAGAATTTAGACCTTTCTGGTTTGAAACAGGAACGCCAACCTTTTTAATTAAACTCCTAAAACAAAATAAATATTACCTTCCAAAAATAGAAGAGTTAGAAGTAGGAGAGGAGCTTCTTTCTAACCTTGACATAGATTACATATATCCAGAAAACCTTTTATTTCAGTCAGGTTATTTAACAATAAAAGAAACTCAGCAACTACTGGGTAAGTGGTACTATAAACTAACATATCCAAACTTTGAAGTAAAAACAAGTTTTAACGATGCATTTTTAACTCACTTAACACCACCACCGCTAAAAAACACGACAGAAATAGAACTAACAAAAGCAATATTACAAAATGACTTAGAAAAATTAAAGACAGCTTTACACAGCTTCTTTGCAAGCATACCAAACGATTGGTATAGGAGAAACGATTTAGACAACTACGAAGGATTTTACGCATCTGTGGTGTATGCACTGTTTACAGGAAGCGGATTAAACACAAAGGCAGAAGATACGACTAACATTGGAAAGATAGACTTAACTGTATTTTATCAAGATAGAGCGTATATAATAGAGTTTAAAGTAGTAGAGAAAGAAGCTGAAAACAAGGCTTAAAGAGTTTATTGAGAAAAAGCTTCATAGATACAAAGAATTTAGGTCAGACCCTTCAAAGGATTATACCTCAAACCTTAGTCCATACTTACACTTTGGTCAGATTTCACCACTAAAAGTGGTTTTAGATGTTTTAAAACATTACGACAAAAACGATGAGAATGTTGTGTCGTTTTTCAACGAGCTTATAGTGTGGAGGGAGCTGTCAAGGAATTTCTGCTGGTACAATCCACTGTATAACCAGTATGAAGGCATTCCCCAGTGGGCAAAGGAAACCTTAGAAGAGCATAAAAAAGACAAGAGAGATTACTTATACTCTCTGCAAGAGTTTGAAGAAGCTAAAACTCACGACCCTTACTGGAACGCTTCACAAAAAGAGTTGTTAAAAACAGGAAGAATTCATAATTATATGAGAATGTACTGGGCTAAAAAGATAATTGAGTGGACAGAAAATCCAAAACAGGCGTTTGATATTGCATGCTATCTTAACGACAAATACGCTTTAGATGGGAGAGACCCTAACGGTTATGGAGGAATATCTTGGTGTTTTGGCACTTTTGACAGACCTTGGCAAGAAAGAAAAGTTTTTGGAAAGATAAGGTACATGAACGACAAAGGATTAGAGAGAAAGTTTGATATAAAGGCATATGTGTTTAAAGTTAACCTTTTGTAAGTTTATAGGAGCCAAGCATGGAATTTGAAAAAATATTTAAAAGCCTTCCTGAAGGAAATTACACCCACGGTCTTATTCCAAGGCCTACAGCTGTAGTGTGTGTAAAAAACAATCCATTTACAGTTGCCCACCACACGCCTGTTAACAAAGACCCTTTTACATACGCTATCTCAGTAGATAAGACAAATTACAGCTACAGCCTTCTGCTTGAAAGTCAAGATTTTAGTATAAACTTTTTACCTTTTGAATTTGTAGAACAAATCCACAAAATAGGAAAAACCCATGGAAATGAAGTTAATAAGTGGCAGATTACAAATTTAAAACATCAAAAGGGTATGATGATAGAGTCTTACATAATAACAGACTCACTTATCATTTACGAATGTAAAAAGTTAAAACACATAGAGTTTGAAGACCACTGTTTATTTTTTGGAAAAGTAGTAATGAAACATTACAAAAAAGGATATATTAAACCAAACAAGGTTAGATTTACACTTTTTCACGGAAAAAACTTTTACTCAACAAATAAGCACCCTAAAAAGCTGTTTTTTGATACTCTTTAAAAATCTCCTCTTTTGTCTTACACAGGCAAGGGTCTGTGTAGGGTTTTGCAAGTGGAGAGGTTTCTAACCTTTGCTTTTCTTTTTCTGGTAAGACTGGAATATCGCCATTTATAGTTGCAACGGTTGAATAGCTCCTTCTTCCTACTGGCTCAACAAGTCCTATTTTAAACCCTGCCTCTATCAAGCCTTTTCTAACTGGTAGTGAAGCTGAGTAAGTAGCTAAGATAGCCTTATCTGTCATAAGAGTTTTTACTACTTTAAACAAGTCTAAAGTCCACATTTCAGTGTTAACTTTTGGTGAAAATGGGTCGTAAAACACAGCGTCAAACTTGTATCCAGATTTTGATAAATCTAAAAGTATTTTTCTTCCTTCTCCTATAACTACAGTTAAGCTTACTGTATCAGATGATACTATGTAAGATGGGTATAGATTTTCGTTTAGTTTAATCTCTGCAGGCTTTAAAGATTTTATAAAGTCATACTCATCTTTAAGATTCTCTGGAATTTCCATCTGATTTATTCTATCTAAAAAGTTTTTGTCCTTTTCTATTGAGATTATGCTTATTTTTACATCTGGATTGTTATTTTTTGCAACGTTTATAGCAACTGCAACATTATAACCAAGTCCAAATCCTACGTCTAAAATGTTTATCTGGTGCTTTTCTTTTGCCAATCTATCTATTTTACAAGGGAGGATAAACTTGTAAAGACTTTCTGTGTAAGCTCCCGCTTTTGTGCTGTGGTATGCTTCGTTATACTCAAAGTTATAAAAAGTTTGAGTTCCGTCAGCTGTTATAACTTTACCATCTATAAATCTTAAATCAGGGTAGGTTTTTATTATCTTTAAATCAAGTAAATACTTGGCAAAAAGTTTTATGGCCTCTATGTTTTTACTGTCTAATCCGTATTTAAGATTTTTTAAATACTCTTTCTTATTTACTTCTAAATCTAAACTGTCAATCTTTTCAAAGAATTCTTTTACATTCTGTTTTAACCTTTTAGCAAACTCTAAAACTTTTTCTTTGTTTTGTAGAAAAAAGTCTTTATTAACGCACCACAGGGCAAATGTAAAAGGTAATCCTGTTTTATCAAACCATAACTTTGAAAGGTCATAAACATACTTATAATCTTTTTGATACTCTATCGCTTTATTTCCTATCAATAAAACAGATTCTCTTTTTTTGTAAGTATCAAAGTATTTATAAACAGGCTTTTTTCCTAAAAAAATCTCAAATATAACTTTTGTCAGATAAACAGAGGTTTTGGACTCTTTTGTAAGGTATATAACTTCTATGTCCTGTAGTGGAATGTCTGAGCCTATTATTACAGAGTTAACCTCTTTGTAGGAGCTGATAGATAAATCTGGAATGATTAAATACTGGAAAAAATTTTCTAAATACTCAGCTGTTGAGACTATTCCTGCATCTATCTTTTTTTCTTTTAAAAATTTGTTTAGATTAGCTGGATAGTCTTTTACAATTGTAATGCCTTTAAATTTTTCTATGCCAAAGGGAAGGGTATTTAAGTAATCTATCCAACCTACTTTCATTTTAGTCTTTCTAAAATAAATGTTTTTAATCTAAGGGTTGCAATGCTTACCACAAATCCAATCAATAAACTAAACACAACTACAAGAAAAGAGTAAATAAAAGGGTGCTCTAACAGTAATTTAGCAAAGTAGTTTGAAGCTGTAAGTTGAAAAATTTCCTTTGGCGGTGCTTTTATTAGCTGATAAAAGCTGTATAGGGCAACGGTAATCATTAAAACTGCAAGCATCATCTTTATGTAAAACTTATTTATCTTTTGACCTAATATGGCTCCAAACACAGCTCCAAAAGACGAACCAAAGATTAAAATAATCGTTAAGACTATGTCAACTCCATGATTTACATAAGAGTGAAAGAATGCCAAGAATGAAGCTACAAAAACCATTTGAAAAATACTTATAGATACAGCACTTATAACCTCATAACCTCCAAGGTACATCAATGCAGGAGTGATAAGATTTCCTCCTCCTATTCCCATTATAGCGGCTAAAAATCCTGAAGAAAATCCAATAAATGCAGGAAGTAAAATAGATATTTCTCTATTTTTAAATTGTGTTTTAAAAGGTAGATTTTTAATAAAGTTAGGAATCTCGTTAGGCTCACTTTTGTGTCTGTTTTTAATGCTTTCTACAAATATAAAAAGTCCTAAGATTAATAGATACACAACGTAAACACTTAAAACAAACTTTTTAACATATCCAAGACTTTTAAGAAGATTTATCAAGAAAACGCCAAAAGACCCACCAACAAACCCAAAAACGACTATGTAAAGTCCCATTTTTATATCTACAACCTTTGACTTTAAATACGTTAAAAATCCAGACAAAGAAGCTCCCGATATCTGACTGATAGATGAGCCTACTACAACAACAGAAGGAATGTTCATATTTAGTAAAACTGGGTTAAGGATAATACCACCACCTATTCCCAGCATTCCAGACAAAACACCAACCACAAAACCTAAGACAAGGACGTGTAGTATATTTACTTCAACATTTGCAATAGGAAGAAGTATATCCATTATATTCTATACTTCTCCTTTAGTTTATTTAAAAGTTTTTCGTAAAGGTCTTTGTCTGTATCTAACAGGTTTTTGACTGATTGGACGTCCTTGTCTCCTCTTCCAGATAGGTTTATAACTACTGATTGGTGTTTGTCTAACTGCTGTGCAATTTCTACAGCTTTTATTACTGCGTGGGAGCTCTCTAATGCTGGTATTATACCTTCTGTTCTTGAAAGTAGTAGAAATCCTTCTAACGCCTCTTCATCTGTAGCGGTTATATACGTAGCTCTTCCAGACTCTTTTAGGTAAGCGTGCTCTGGTCCTACACCAGGATAGTCTAATCCTGCGGATATTGAGTGGGTTGTTTCTATCTGTCCCCACTGGTCTTGTAAAAAGTATGATTTCATCCCGTGTAAAACGCCAACAGACCCTCCAACGATACTTGCTGCGTGCATTCCAGTCTCAAGTCCGTATCCTCCCGCTTCTACTCCTACTAATTTAACCTCTTCATCTTCTATAAACGGGTAGAATATACCAATTGCATTACTTCCACCACCAACACAAGCAACTATCACATCAGGAAGTTTTCCTTCTATCTCAAGTATTTGATTTTTTACTTCTTCTCCTATAACTGACTGAAAATCTCTTACAATCATTGGGAATGGATGAGGTCCTAATGCCGAGCCTATTATGTAGTGAGTTGTCCTTACATTTGTAACCCAGTCTCTTAAAGCTTCGTTAACTGCATCTTTTAAAGTTCTACTTCCTGATTTTACTATCTCTACGTTAGCTCCAAGGAGCTTCATTCTAAAGACGTTTAATGCCTGCCTTTCTGCGTCTTCTTCTCCCATATAGATTGTACACTCAAGTCCAAAAAGTGATGCAGCTGTTGCAGTAGATACACCGTGCTGTCCTGCTCCTGTTTCTGCTATTATTCTTTTTTTACCTATTCTTTTTGTAAGTAAAACTTGACCTAAAGTGTTGTTAATCTTGTGAGCTCCAGTATGAAGTAGGTCTTCTCTTTTTAAATATATCTTTGCTCCACCTACAACTTGTGTAAGTCTTGGAGCAAAATACAGCGGTGTAGGTCTTCCTGCATACTCTGTTAGGTAATAAACCAGCTCTCTTTTAAAGTCTCCATCGTTTTTTATCTTTAAATACTGCTGTTCTAACTCTTCTAACGCTGGAATTAAGGTCTCTGGTAAATACTTTCCTCCAAACTGTCCGTAGTATCCTTTTTCATCAGGAAATGTGTATTTTTTCATCTCAGCTCCTTTTTTGTTTTAAAAATTATTTTAATTTTTTTCTTTCCTCATAATAGTCTTTAACTGTTAAAAAAGCAATAGTTCCAAAAGATATTAAAGCTGTTAAAACAGCCAAAACAAACATTGTTAAACCTATTTTTTCCATCTTTATACCTTCTATCCATTCCTAATTCCTTACCTATTTTTTAATATATCTAATATCTCTTGACTTTCTTTTGTAGGTTGGTTTTCTTGAGGTTGAGGATTTGTTTCTTCAGTTGGTGGAGATTCTCCTTGAGGTTGTGGATTTTCCTCTGGTTTTTTAAATAGTTGAGAAAAGTCAACCTGATTTCCATCACAGTCTACTGTAGGATATGTCCCTTCTACAAACAATATATATCTTCCAGGGCAATTTTCATTGGCAACTTTGTTTGTAATTGGGTCAATAGGAATGTAAACGGTACCTTCTACTCTTTGGAATTCTTTGTATTTTCCTGACCTGTTTGCGTAGTTCATTATATCTATCCATAATGGCAATGCGGCTTCTGCTCCTGCCATTCCTTTTCCTATAGGTTTTCTTTTGTCGTATCCTACCCATACAATCATTGTAATATCAGGGTCAAATCCGGCAAACCAAGCATCAGAGTAATCGTTTGTAGTTCCAGTTTTTCCTGCAACAGGGACTGACATTGAAGATGCTTTAACCCCCGTTCCTTCAAGGACAACAGCTCTTAAAAGGTCTACCATTACGGCAGTTTCTGGTTTTGAAAGGACTTCTTCACATTTTGGGTCTTGTCTGTAAAGGACATTACCTTCTTTATCTACGACCTTTCTTATAAAGTAAGGTTCACATCTTGTTCCGTAGTTTCCAAAGGTTGCAAAAGCGTTTGCAAGCTCAATAGGTGTTATCTCTACAGACCCAAGTGCTAAAGAGTAGTATCTTGGAAGTTTTTGTTTTATTCCTACTTTGTAAGCTACTGATAAAACAGGGTCAAAATCTATCTGAGATAGAAGATAAACGGTAGCTGCGTTTAAACTTTTTGCCAACGCTTTTCTTAGAGTAACGGTTCCGTAGTAGTTTCCATCGTAGTTTTTAGGAACCCACTCTTTATTTTGGCTGTAATCCCAAAAACCGATAGGTTTGTCTTCTAAAGTGGATATTTGAGTATATCCGTTTAAAAGAGCTGCCATGTATATAATAGGCTTTATAGCAGAACCGGGTTGTCTTTTACTCTGGAAAACTCTGTTGAACTGAGATTTTCTAAACTCATATCCACCTATTAAAACTCTAATACCACCTGTTTTTGAATCTATCGAAACTACCGCAGACTCTAAAAACGGTAAAACTTTAAAAGTATTATCTTCTTGATATCTTACATATACATAATCCCCTATTTTAAGATTTGCTGGATTTTTTACGGGAGCTTCTGCTTCAACTTGGTCAATATTAAATTTAATCTTTCCTTTTGATATAGCTTTAATTTCAGCTACATATATGTAGTTTTTAATAATAGTGTCTGGACTAACTTTTTGACTTTCATACCTTTGTTTTAAATAATCTATATCGTCTTTTGATAACTTTGGAAATCCTACTCTGTTTTGCAGGTCTTCCAACCATTGTTGAACTCTTTTTTGAGCATACATCTGTAATGCTGTGTCTATAGTTGTGTATATTTTAAGTCCACCTTGACTTACAGCTTCCTCACCGTAGTTGTCTATCACCCACTGTCTTATGATTTCTGTAAAGTAATCGTTAAAATTATCAGACCTTATGATTTTTGCTAATCTAATAGGTTTTTCTACACATCTTTTATAGTCAGCTTCTGTAATGTAGCCCTCTTCTAACATTCTTTGAAGGACAACCTGCTTTCTTTTTTCTGCTAAATCTGGATTAACGTAAGGATTATATTTAGATGGAGCTTTTGGAAGTCCGGCTAAAACGGCAGCTTCACATAAATCTACCTGAGATATACTTTTACCAAAGTAAGTCCTTGCAGCTGCCTCAACACCAAAACTTCCCTGCCCTAAGTATATCTGATTTAAATACATCTCTAAAATTTTATCTTTTGAATATACCTTGTTTAATCTGATTGCTAAAACAGCTTCTTTTATTTTTCTGGATAGACTTTTTTCTGGAGTTAAAAATAGATTTTTTGCAAGTTGTTGCGAGATTGTGCTACCGCCTTCTGCTTTGCCCATTTTTATAATGTTTTTTATCATAGCTCTAATAATTGCAAGAATGTCTATACCGGGATTAGAATAAAAAGTTTTATCTTCCGTAGCTATAAAAGCTTTTTTTACGTAGTCTGGAATTTTGTCTATCGTAACGTAGTATCTTTTTTGAACATAAAGCTCGTTATAAACTTTATCTTCATAATCAAGTATTACGGAAGCTTCAGGTGGTTTCCAGTTTTCAAGCTGTCTTACGTCAGGAAGGCCTCTTGTTATAATAAACACATAAACTCCGAAAACCAGAAAAAGTAAAGAGAAAATAGATAGTCCTATAAGTGCAACTCTATTCAAAATAAATTTAACCTCGTTTTTTAAGTTTAAAAAAATTAACTATAAATTATTTTACCAAAATTTAAGGAGCTAACTGTTGGTTATTTAATTGCTGATTATTGCTTGAAAATTTAATTTTTCCCTTTTCTAACATAACTTGATTTTGCGCTCCATTAGAAGAAATAACTTTACTTCCCACCGCTATATAAAATTTTGCGTTGTTTACTTCTGGTGTGTTTTTTTGAAAATTCATTTCTGTAAGTAGTAAAATTTCTCCTTCAAACTCAAAATTTGAGTTATTGTCTAATTCAATAAAATAAGGAGAAGGCTTATTGGTTTGTATTGTAATATTTTCATCATCTATCCACCAAAATTTTTTGTCTTCTTCAGTTAATGGTTTGACATCTACTAACTCTAATTCTCCATAACCGTATCTAACATCTGAACCGACATAAATTTTAAATCTCTTTTTCAAAAAATTATCATCTGTTTTAATTATTCCTATCCAGTGAAGTTGATTTTTTAAGAGTTCTAATTTTTCTATACCTTGGAAATCTTTTTTATATCTTGGTAATATAAAGTCAATTTCGTGAAGGCTTTTGTCTTTAGCTTTTCTACTGGTTGGCTCAATGGCTGTTTGAACGTAAGTATCTACAAAATAGGCTCTAAATTCTTCTTCCGAAACATTACCTAAGTAAAACTCTCCATTTTCATAAGAAGGTTTAAGAATAATCTCTCCATCAAGGCTTGGGAAGAAGTTTGATATTGTTTTAAATTTATTTTCATCGTATGTACCATTTTCTTGATAATGAGCATTTGTTAGAGCCCCCCACATTGTCTGTCCAGAGATAAATAAATCCGTTTCTTTCACTACTCCCCACTTGGTAGAGCCTATATGAATAGGTTGATTTTGTTTAAAAATAAGTTTATACCAAGTCATTTTAATCCCCCAGTGCCTTAGCGTGATAACGAGCATAAATAAGGGTTTTTTCAAGGAGCTGTTTTAAGAAAAGGAGTTTGTGTAGGTCGTTTGAAATATTTTGAAAGTATTGTTGTTTATTATTTTCATCAAAGCTAATATCAAGAATTTTGAATAAATCTTTTAACTTGTTTAAAAATATCTTTTCAGGTTCTTTATTATCTTTACCATTCTGAGAAATTATATAAACATAATAAGCATATACTCCATTATTATTTAATACTCCCAAAGCTTTATCTATAAGATTTTTTAATTTCTTTTTATTTTGCGAATTTTGAATTTCACTTACCAGCTCATAAGATACTTTAGCAATAAGAGACTCTATATTTAAGTTATTGGTTTGGTTGCTCATCTTGGCTACCTCCTGTTTGAGAATTGCCATTGATTAGTTGAATTTTTAACCTTCCAAAACCTCTGGTAGTCATTCCACCAATACCTAAACTTTCATAGTAATGAGCACTATCTTTTAGAGCTTGTTCCAAATCATCAGCAGTAGGTAAAGGTTCTATTTTACTATCTAATTCTCCAAATTCTTTATTAAAAATTCTAATACTTCCGTAAAAAATAGTCCCTCTTGGAATAGCTTCGCTTGTAAATAGAGCTCCTTCTTTTGCAGCTCCCGTTATTGGGTCAATGGAAACAGAAGTTCTAACTTCAAGATTTGAGTTTACAATGTGAGAAAAAAGACTTTCTGAAACGATAATAATGTCTTCAGATTTAATTGAAAAATTACTAATTTGAGAATCATTGATATTATGACTACCACTAACTTCCAAGTAAAGCCAACCTAAGTTTAAATGTCCTTCATTTCCATTTTTAGTTTTAATTTTATTTTCTTCAGGAAGACTTTCATTTATTTTTATTTCTTTTAAGATAGAAGCTGTTGTTATCCATTTTGTTCCTTTCATAGTAAAGACAGGAAAGAAGAGGATGTTTAAATCACTGAAAAAAATCATCCCTTGCCAGCTTATGTCCTTTTTAGAAAAACCAAATCCTTTACAAACTATACAATGTCCACAATGTCCTGTATTATTCTCATCATCTCTCTCTAATTGAGGAGCGTCGTCTTGTCCCGCACAACTAATCTTTAAAATTTGATTTCCTACAAAACCTTTCCAGCCGTTAGGTTGAGAATTATTCCAATTATAATTTTTTAATTTTTCTGCTATTGTATTGCCACTTTGATTTTTAATTTTGTCAAAAGATGGTTGTTTGCCTTTTAAATCTTTTAATGCTTCTAAAACTACATAATACCTCCAGGTTCCAGCTAAACTGCTACCAGGAATCTTAGGAATATTTGTAATAGGGTCTCTAACTATTGTGTTATCCACTCTCCCTATGTTATATCCACCTGTTCCTATATAGATAGGGTCTGTAGCCATAGCATAAACTTCTAATGTTTTTACCATTTTTTTATACCTCCTTTAGAGCTTTAGACCAAAATTCAAACATATCTAAAAATAATTTTATTTTTTCTATACTTAGCTTACCTACAAGTTCTGTGTGAATGTCTTTATTTTCTTCTAAGTCAAAAATAAATCTGATATCTTTTTGTAAATTTTTGTTTTTACCAAGTTCTAAAATGTTAATAATTGCTGAGGCAAGTAAGGGATTTATATCTTTATCATAATGTTGGACTTTATCATAAAAGATAGTAATCAATTTGTGTAATTTTGCCGTGTTTGTTTTGTCTTGGAAAATCTCTTTAAATTTTTTAAACTTATCCCAATATTCTTCTATTTCGTAAGGTCTGTTTGATTTAAGTTGGAAAGCTCTTTTATAGTTTTCCTTCTCAAGATAAAAAATATCATTTCTTCTTGTATTTGTGTCTAAAAACTCAAAATCAAAAGTATTTGGTATTGCTTGTATATTCTTGTCATTTATAAATTTGTCTACATCTGAAATCCACTTTTTCCAATTTTCGTCTGGTTTTATGTAAAAATTGTAATCTATATTTTGCTGATTTTCCCAATACAGAGAGTAATATTTTTGAGTAGAATTACAAAACTCTTCTGGCTTTGAATAATTTGATACTTTTGTATGGTATTTTAAACAGAATTTATCAATTTTTTGATAAAGTTTATCTATATTTTTGACGTCTCTTCTTATTTTTCGTAATGCACTTAATCCAATGTATAAAGGTTTTTTGTAGTCTTGGATAATTATGCCTATGTGGATAGGAAGTTTTCCGTATACATATTTAAATTCTTTGTTATACTCTTGTATCACTAAATCTATAAATTTTGGGACATATTCAGCAGGGATAATTACTTGCCAACCAGCAGGAGTTGGGTCTGTGATTGAGGCATATGGCTTGTAAGAAACGATTTCTATACTTTTTATGTTGATTTCTTCCAGTGACTCGTCTTTTTTGTTTTCTTTTTCGTTGTAAGTATAAAAATTGATATTTATAGGATTGGTGTTATTTTTTAAACTTTCTACGATTTGATTGAGTTGTGAGTTAATTTCTTCTGTTTTTTCTGAGTTTGTTTTACTATTTTTAAGTTCTTTAAGTAATTTCTTGTTATTGTAAGAATCTAAGTTGTAAGCATCTAAAAAGTCTTCTATAGAGCTTATGAGATATATTTTATTTTCATTTTTTTCTGCCCAATATAATAAACCTTTTTCATCAATTAGCTCTCTGCTTTTATCAAGCTTTTGTAAATCTGCTTGGAAAGCTAATCTTTTTCTTCTCCACTCAGGAATGTCTAACCTGTTTTCATCTAACACTTGTTTTTTTATATTTTCAAAAAACTCCTGTGTAGTTTCCCAAATTCTTCTTAATCTTGCAGGAGATGGATTTTTTCTAAGTAAAAATTGGAGCAATAAGGTAGCTAAAAATTCTATATCTTTATCTGTTAGATTTTGCCAATCAATAGTTCTATTTCCAAAATCTATAAGGTTTTTATTTGATAAGTTGCTTATAATAAACTTTTCCCATTCATTACCGATTGTTCTTTCCAAAAGAATACTTTTAATAAAATCTTCTAAAGTTATTCTATTTCTTAAACTTTTATCTACATAATCTTTGATAACTGTATTTTCCAGTTTTTTTTGTCTATTGTTTTGATTTTGTAAGTCATTAGCCAAGTCAGATAAAACTAAACTCCAGTTAGCTTGATTAATCAGCAAACTATTCAGCATATTTCCATTTAGCCAATCCTTAAGCTCAAACTTTAACGATACCAGAGCTATTCTATCGTTTTTGTCTTTTATTTCACCAACCCATATTGTTTCAGAGTCTAAATTCTGTATCCAATTTTTCACTTGAGTGTTATATACTCTTTCACTACAAACATCGCAAACAGTTTGAGAGCTTTTAATACTCTTATCTTCTTCATAAATCAAACGAATTTTACATAGAGGACAGATACCAATGGCATTTGAAGTATTATTTATATTTTGCATTAATGTTTTAGTTATATCTTTAGTTATATCGTCATTAATCTTTAATTTTAAAAAGTTCTTCTTAGCCTCTTCAAGTAGATAGCCTAAGTTCATTAAACCTCTTGAAGCTTTTGTTAAAACTATAGCAGGATAAACCTCACCTTCTAACTTTCTATTAAAAATTTCTACTATCCTTTTCTCAATATCATTCAAATCTGGTTTCAAAGAAGCTAAATCATTACTTCCATCTTGCCCTATATTTTCTCCAACAATAAAATAAATCCCAGTCTCATCTCTATAAATTTCATTTCCTATCGGATATTCGACCTCTAAAAGCTCTTTTATCTCATTATCTATTTCTTTGGCTCTTTCTCTATACCATTCAATAGAAGCAAGTTTAAAACCTTTCTCTGCCAAGCCTAATTTATCGTATTGAATTCCTAATATTCTCCATTTTATGGAAGAAGGATTTATAAAATAATTATGAGTATTTATATTCTGTAAACTTGTTTCCATCACTAACTGAGATAACACTGCCTTAAACATAGAAGCAGTCATATAAGCTTGATCCCAAAGACTTACATCATTTATGGGAAATCTACTGTCGCTAAGTAGATTAGAATACCATATTTTAATTTCACTTATAATAAAATTCCTTATTTTTGCCCAATCAGGATTATTTAAGTAGGTGTTCTTTGATAGAAAATCATAGAAATTCTGAAAAAAAGTTTGTCTTCTTATGTCAAAATCCTTTTCTTCAATCTGCTTTTTAAAACTTCCAAATGCATTTGATAACCACAATGGCGGTTTTAATTGTATATTTGGAGCTCCTTTATCTATACCAGAGTTTATATTTTCACAACCTCTGAAAAAAATTTTTTTGATAAATTCCTTTTTTGAAGCATTACCTTTAAAAAACTCAACCCAATTAACTTCTTTTGTATCCTTATTATTTTCATCTTTTCTAACAATAAAAGGAAAAATGACTTTTGTGTTTTTTATGAAATTATCTAAATGATATTTTTCTATCTCATGTTCAAAGGGAGTTTTATTAATTTCTGTTTGATTTTCATGATAATCTTCATAACTATTAAAGACTTTAAATCCAAAAGTGCTTTTAAAACAATTCTCATCAACAGAAAAATGAGGAATTTTGTCTTTTTCTTTCCAAAAACCTATATGTGTTTTACCTAAATTAAAGAGTAAAGCTCCAATTTCCGCTTTTAAAATTTCATCTTTATTATTTTTTATCCTATCTAATCCTGACATTTTTTCCACTCCTCAGGAATGTCTAATTCTTCGTTTAAGAAAACTTTTTTGTTTTCTATCTTAAACTTTCCCCAACCGAGTTTAATTTTAGCTCCTATTCCTTGTTTGGACAAAATTGCAACAGCTACAGATAGATTGTTTAAATCTTTTTCAGCTTCAGCTTTTAGCTCTTCATCAGGTTTTAAGACTCCATCAAAAGGAATGTAAATCAGCTGGAAAATTCCTTCAGTTCCCTTTGGGACAACCTCGTAATGTATAGGGTTGGTTCCAGCTCTTTTTCTTCTGTCGTGAGGGTTTATTATTTCAAGTGAAAGCCTATCAAAGTAAGTTGGATAGAAAATAGCTCTTCCTTTGTGGGTTTGGAATTCGGAGGGTAATTTACTATCGCTTGTTTTTGCAGATAATTTATCTCTAAGTATTTGAAAAAGCTCTTCTTTATTGTTCTTTCCTTTAACTTCTTTTATTAAATTACTATCTATCTTAAGTCCGAGTTCAAATAGCATAAATTTTAATAAACTATCTTTGGCTTTATTTAGGTCTCCTGATTTGCCAAATACATAACTCTCAATAGTTTTAATACTTTCCGACCCAGCTCCAAATACTCTTAAGAAGCTCTCTATTTTTTCTTTATTATTTTGAAAATCTTCTCTAAACAACTCTCTAAAGGCACTTGCTAAAGCTCCCTTCCACCCCGAGCCTCTAACCATTGGAACTTTAAAGTTTGTTTCTTTTAAAATGGGATTTTGGATAATGTAAAATTCATCGTCATCTTTGGAGAAATAAGGAGCTTCTAACTGAAATTTAAACCAAATAGCAAAGGAGTATTTAGGAAGTTTATTAACATACTCTTGAAGATTGTTTAGCTGAGATTCTTCGTAAATTCCAGAGATTTTTTGAATGATTTGAATGTCTTTATTATCAAATTCTACATATTTCTTTTCTTTACCTATAATCTCATTTTTTAGCCAGTTTAAGGGAAAATCTTTTAGAGTTTCGTTTGATTTATATGTCGAATTTTTTCTAATATCTTGCCTGATAAAAGGAAAATCATTCTTCAATGAGTAAAAGTCGCTATAATTTTTTATTTTATCTTCACTTTTTGGTTTGAAATAATACTTACAATAAGCTATATACTCTGCTAAACTCTGAACATTTTTTGGATTTATTTCTAACAGTGCTTCAAATTTAGCCATCTTTATCACCTGTTTTCTCTAATCTAAATTTAATAACCCCACAATAGATAAAAATCCACCTTTAAATTCTTTCCCCTCTTTGTAAATATAAGGAAGGATTTTTGAGCCTTGAGGGACATAAGGCATTTGTTTTGGATTACCCGTTTTACCAAAAATTTTATGTCTTTCTTCATCGTTTTCTCTAAAACTAGCTCTTTCTTGGGATTTTTGTTGAATAAGAATTTTTATAATTTCTTTAAAATCACTATTTGAGCCTATAGGGTGTAGAACTCTTATTTTATTTTCTTTTTTTGTTAGATTTTCAAATTCATTTTCAAATTCAATAAATTCTGTAAAATTTATTTTTTTATACTTGTGAAATATTGAAAAATTAAGCTCTTCTCTTCTCCAACCCTCTATTTCTTCTTCATTTTCCTCTATCCTTTTTATTTCCAATCTCCCATATCCAATGTTCCATTTACCTCCCCAAAATCCATATTTATCCATAAAGGTTAAGAGTGGGAAAAAGATTGGCTCTATAATTTCTTCTTCCACATTAAAAATTACAGTAAAGTCTCCGTAAAAACCTTTTTCGAAATACCAAACTGGGATTCTATTGTTATGTTCTAATTCAGGAAAATCTATTTTTCCAGTAGGAAATCTATAATTATCAAATTCCTTTATATTTTCAATATTTTCAATTTCTATCAGACTTTTCCAGTTTGTAGTTCCGAAAATAATGGAAGGTAATGGAATTTCTTGTTCCAATAAACATTTTATTTTTGCTTGAAAATCGCTTCCTTCTCTTAGAAGACAATCTTGAAAATCTTTTCTATTAACTTCTTTTTCAAACCTTCCTTCTTTAAAAGAAATGACCCCATTTTTATCTCTTTTAATTTCACATAATCCTGAAAAGTAGCAAATTACTTCAAACCAAAATCTTAAGCTCCCTATCAATGAAGATGGTTTTATCTCCTTGTTATCTCCCCACGCATCTCCAGTCCAGAGAGGAGTAATGGTTTTAAAAGTTATTTCAACTTGTTTTTTTGCCATTGTTTAACACCTCTATCATTCCAAAACCTTGTGAATTTTTTGCACCTAATCCAGCATCAAAAACAACTTTAAAAAGTTCTGGGTTGGTTTTTATTTTGAATGTTCCTTCGTATGCTTCTATTGGAAAATCTTTGTATTTTAATAATACTTTTTTTGTGGTTATAGGTTCTATTTCAAAAGGAAAATCTCCAATTTCTTTGTTAGTTATTATCTGGTATTTTTTTCTTAGATTTTCTTTTAACAGCTGTTTAAATTCTTGTTCAGATGGAGAATAGTATCTGTAGTATTTTTTACTGTTTTCAAATGTTTTGTAGGCTGTTATTGGAGATAGGGTTTTTATTGTGAATTCTTCTTTTAAATCATGGTTTGGAAGGACTTCTATACTTTCAAGGTAAAGTGTATTTTTATCTAACATAACTTCTTCATTTTTTAAAAAAGTTTCTCCCCAGTTTTTTGTAAAATCGCCTATAGCTGAAGATATGTATATAGAGATTGGAGTTTTGTATTTTATGCTTTTTGTTTTATTGTTTTCTTTTATGAGAGTGTAATGTTGAGATTGTATTTTTGAAAATGTAAAAAGTTTAAACTGTCTTTTATGATAAAAAAATCCTATATCGTGAAGGAATTTAGCTATTTCTTTTGGGAGATTATTATAAAGCATACTTTGAACTATATGATTGTGATGTATCGGAAGAGTGATGTAATCTCTATCTGAAATCAGCTGTATCTTGATCCTCACCTTTTTATCCTGTTTTTTATTTTGTTTTGAGATATTATAGCAAATTTTTTTAAAGATTTAATAAAAAATATTTCAATTCCTCATAGGCACGCTAAAAACAGTTCATCTCTATAAAATACTCACTTTCTACTTTGAGTTTCAATTCCTCATAGGCACGCTAAAAACATTCACAAATGCATTTAAAAGAATTAGGGCATACAGTTTCAATTCCTCATAGGCACGCTAAAAACGAGACTTTCTATGTAAATAGCTTCTTCAAACGCAGGAAGTTTCAATTCCTCATAGGCACGCTAAAAACTGCCTGTTCTGCGTAGTAGTGTTCTTTTTCGTTTTCGTTTCAATTCCTCATAGGCACGCTAAAAACTAAATCTATTGTCTCAATTAGCATTCTTCTACAATCATGTTTCAATTCCTCATAGGCACGCTAAAAACTGGCTTTCTTTTTCAGCTTGAGCTACAGAGTAGTAAGTTTCAATTCCTCATAGGCACGCTAAAAACAAGTTTTCTCATACTCTACTTTTAAACTGTCGTCAAGTTTCAATTCCTCATAGGCACGCTAAAAACCTAGCTACATTCCTTGATAAGACAATTGATAACAATTGTTTCAATTCCTCATAGGCACGCTAAAAACGGATTGCAGTTGACACACAAAACACCAATTGGGTAGGTTTCAATTCCTCATAGGCACGCTAAAAACAAGTTTTCTCATACTCTACTTTTAAACTGTCGTCAAGTTTCAATTCCTCATAGGCACGCTAAAAACTATGCAGACCCAGCTTCAAAGGAAACTTTAGAATATTGTTTCAATTCCTCATAGGCACGCTAAAAACAAAATAGAAGTCGAAGACATAGATAACTGTTATTCCGGTTTCAATTCCTCATAGGCACGCTAAAAACTCTTTCAAGGGAGCTCTATTGAAAGTGCCACAGAAAGTTTCAATTCCTCATAGGCACGCTAAAAACTCGCTTTCATCTTTTTGAAGTCCATCGTTGTCTATAGTTTCAATTCCTCATAGGCACGCTAAAAACTCGTCAGAATATTCAGCTCCAAACATTTGAGCTATGTTTCAATTCCTCATAGGCACGCTAAAAACCATCAATAATAACTATTGGTTTATCTTTGTTTACATAGTTTCAATTCCTCATAGGCACGCTAAAAACGTAAATTTTATTTGTTCTATACTTATCAAGATTATCGTTTCAATTCCTCATAGGCACGCTAAAAACTTGTTTCAATAGATGTATCTAATTTCGCACTACTTAGTATATGTTTCAATTCCTCATAGGCACGCTAAAAACCCCTTCTTTAACCTTATTCGGTTGTCAAGGTTAAAATCGTTTATTATCAACTATTAGATAGTATACTACACTTTTTTAAAAAATGCAACAGAAATGTAAAAATTCCAGTCGACCTCCAATCCTGCAAAAATCCCTGGAGATCGACAGTTATTATTTTTCAATTACTTAGATTGATTAATCTCAATTAGCTATTTCTAATTGAGACTCAAAAACTGCCAATTTCGATAGGACGACGACTGCAATTCGGTTTAAAAGAAAATATCTTCTGATGAAGGCTTGCTAATACCAAATTCATCTCTTTCGTAATATTTTTTAGTTCTAAATTTATAAACCAATACAGAGTCTTCATCTTTATTCATAATGGACTTTAACTCATCTATAAGTATTCTGTAATTTGCCTCTGTTATCTCCCCTTCAAATACACTGTTTTGAACGTGAGTCAGATATTTTTTACAAATTTTATGGAACTTACTAACTCTCTTTTCATTAGCATCGTAAACTAAAATGATAAACATATCACCACTCTGCTATAAAGGGCTTGTAAATTTCTTCATCTAAAAAATGTTTATAGAGTTTATAGCATTCAAGCCTTATTAATCTTCGGTAAGATACATTTCCAAGATTCTTATACTTTATTGTTGTAAATAACTTTTCTTCAAAATCCTTTATAAAAATTTGTTTTCCTTTTTCATTCAAATAAGAAAATTCAACATCTTCTTCAAAATGTTCTATTTTTATTTTTCCTTTATTAACTAAACTAAAAATCACTCTATCAACAATTATAGGCTTAAAAATTTCAGAAATATCTAAATTTAGAGTAAAACTTCTCTGATTTGTTTCATGAAGGTAGCCAATTCTTGGGTCTAAATGTGTCCTGTATATTTGACTAAGAACGGTTGTATAGAGCAGAGAATTTCCAAAGCTTATTAAAGCATTTAAAGGATTATTAGGTGGTCTTTTTGTCCTTTTGTCAAAATAAAAGCTTTCAGAATTCAGAATAATATTAAAAGATTCATAATATGATTTTCTTATTTCTCCTTCTAATGCCATAAGTGAAGGAATGTCTTGTTTTAAATCTATTTCATTTTTCTTTTCTTCTATAAACTTTACATAATCTTTTATATCATCTTTTGATTTTTGATAGTATTTCAGATTTTTCAGTATGTTTTCTACTGCACCTTTCACAAAACTCTTTGCTAAAAATAATCTTTCTTTTATTTTTAAATAAAATTCTGCCTGTTTAAGTGTTAACAAACCAGAATTCAAATATTCCCTTGGATAATAAGCTCCCACATAGTATCCGTGATAATTATAAAAGAAAAGTGGTATGCTGTTTTTTGTAAAAAATTCTAAAACTCTTTTGTTTAAATCAACCTCTCCAAATATATGTATTTCAGAAATGGTATTCACTGGAATTATTCTTTTATCATTTTCTCTTTCAAAATAAATTGTATTATCTTTTCTTCGTAAAACACCATTATTAAACAGATATACAGCTTTCTTCATTTTTAGCTCCAGCACATATCTTTATAGGCACAATTTTTACAGTAGGGTATTTTTTCAGGTTTAGGAGGTTTAGGAAGTTTTAAAATTTCTGTTATATCTTTTATTGCTTTTTCTATCTTATATTCTATCTCTTTTGTAAGAATTATTTTTTCTTTTTTCCTCTCTTCTGGAATTAAAAGCTCCCCTACAAATTCTATACCTTTTTCTTTTTTAAGATAGTACAAATAAAATGCAATTTGCATTCTGGCACTTTGAATAAATTTTGAAGATTTTTTAATTTCACCAATAACTTTCTTATTGGAGAGAATATCTATTTTTATTGTGTTATCTATAAAAATTTCTTTCTTTTCACCTTTATAAAACAACTCATGAATATGTTTTCCTAAAATTAAAAAATCATTTTCTTGATCAGCTTCTATTGAATGACCTATTAGCCAAACTTCTCTTTGACAAATATAATAATACCATATAAGTGTTCCGTTTATTTTGCTTGTTTCAATACTCAAAAAATAAATCTCCCTTTACTTTAAATCCTGTTTCTCTATCGTAATAGTTTTCTAGTTCTGATAATGGAACATAATAAAAATAGTTTTCTTGGTGTGGAGAGTTGTCTTTTACAGGAACTGATACTACATATTCATAAAAATCTTTTTTGATAATATCAAATGCTTTTTTCCTTTCAAAAATATCCTTTATATCCCAGATTGCTTTATATTTGTTCCATATCTCAACAGCTTTTTCATCAAGTTGAATAAACACATCTTGTTTATAATCATCTTCTTCTATTAGAACAAAGTCTTTAATAGATGTAATTTTATTCTTTTCTTTTTCTGCTAAAAATACCAATCCAGAAGCAAGTTTTATTAACTCTATAGATTCTGCTTGAGATATCTTTTGATTTACAATTTCGTAATACCTGCTGACTAAATCTTTTATCTCTCTTTCATCGTATGAGCTTTTAGTTAATATTTTTTTAGTTGCATTAAGTAAAACAATATCGTAGATATAAGAAGAGTAATACCGATTATTTTTTCCATCATAAAGATTTATAATGTAAATAATACCCTTTTCTTTTAAAGCTTCTCTATTACATCTACCTGCAGACTGTATAATGCTATCAAGAGGTGCAAAATCTCTGTAAACAACATCAAAATCAACGTCTACACCTGCTTCTATAAGCTGAGTAGAAACAGCTATTCTCTTATTTTTAGCTTTAAGAATTTCTATCCTTTCTAATCTTTCCTTAGGGACTACGTGGGTAGATAGGTATATAACTTCTTCTGGATATAATTCTTTTAGATAATTATAAACCTCTTTAGCTGATGAAACTGTATTTAAAATAAATAGATAACTTTTGTCATTCTGAAGATGTAGAGAGTTGCAAAATTCCAATATAGTTTTAGGTTTTAAATCTACTTCTATTTTGTACCTGTTTACTTGATTAAAATAACTTTCTTCGCGTATAAGATTTCTGCCGTTTATAAACATATTAGGTAAAGTTGCGGTAGTGTAAATTACGTAAAAATTAAACTTTTCTGATAAAGAGTTAAGTAGCTGTTTAATTAATAACCAAGAACGTGTGGGAATACTCTGGACTTCATCTAAAATTATTACTGAATTTGTAAACTTATGAAACTTTCTTATCATTTTGTTTTTGTTTCCTAATAATGAGTAAAAAAATTGCATAAATGTGGTTATAGTTATTTTACTGTTAAATCCTTCTATAAGTATTCTGGAGCTGTCATAATCTAAAGTCTGTTCTTCATCTTTATAATCAAATCCAGTTAGATGATGATACTTAAGTAAAATACTGTTGTCTATATTGATACTATTATTCATTAAAACATTCTCTATAACTTTATGATTTTGTTCTATTACGGATAAAAACGGTAAAACATAAATTATCCTTAAATCTTTACCTTTTTCTTGTTTAAACTTATCTGCTATTTTTAGAGCATATTTAAAAGAAAGAAGAGTTTTACCCATTCCTGTTGGTAGATTAAGGGTATATATTTTCTGATTTAAGTCTATTTCTTGATTTTCTATCTCGTTGTAGGCTTTTTCTCTTAGTTTGTATAACGAGTTGTTTTGCTTATTTAAAGTTTTTACGTAATTATCAACTATAAATGGTTTTATATCTTGTTGTTTAAATAAAATACTTTTGTCTGTTTTTATTCCTACATCAGATTTATCAGCATCTAAAAGCAAAGAATAAAAAAGCAAAGTATCTATATAATATTCTAAGTTTTGTTTTTCTCTTATTTCTTTTCTTACAAATGTTTTTAATTCTCTTAATAATTTTTGTATCTGTTTTAAGTCAATCTCGTTGAAATCAAAAAGAAAAATCTCTTTATTTTCAAATGTTAGATTACTAAAAAATTTTTTAAACTTCTCCTTATCTATTGATTTTATCTGTTTTTCTAAAATTTCTACTTCGCTATCATCTAACGTAAGGTCATACATAAAATCTTCTAAGTTTGAGTGATGTCTTTTAGGTAGTATATAAGATAGTATAAGTAAGAATTTATCATTAATGTTTTGACTTTTTAAATATCTATCTGTAAGGTATAAACTTATTATAGCTCCTAAAAGTGAATGTTTTCTTAATTCTTTATTTACAGAATTATCTCCTTGAATGTATTTTTGAAAGTATTCTGTAGCTTTTCCTAAATCGTGAGAGAATAAGATTATAGAAAGGACGTCGTTTAATACTTTATTTTTTTCAATATTCTGTGCAAATTTTAATCCAAGTTCTAAAACATTTGATATATGTTCTTCCATAAATCTTTCAGGATGAGAAAATAAACCTGAATTCATGGCTTTAAAAATGATATGATTTTATTTTCTACTTTATAAACATTTTTAAATCTACCTTCTATACTGTCTCCTTTTAACTCCATAACAACATCTTTATAGCTTCTAACTATTCTGTTTTCTTCCATATCCAAAGGTATTTTTTCTTTGAAGTATCTTTTACCTTCAGTTATTTCTATACTTTCAATATTTTCATTTAATATGACAGTGTTTACATAGTCAGATTGAGGTAAAGGCTGAATTTCATATAATCCAACATATCTAAAGTTTGAAATAAGATTTGCAAGTCCTAATGATAGAGTATAAAAGTTTTTCCCCTCTTGTATTTTTTCTTTTAATTCCCTAAAGAGAGACTCATCTTTTAGGTTTATATATAACCTATAATGTGGATTTTTTAGAAATTCTGTTCTAAT
This sequence comes from Sulfurihydrogenibium subterraneum DSM 15120, assembly GCF_000619805.1. Lineage (NCBI taxonomy): Bacteria > Pseudomonadati > Aquificota > Aquificia > Aquificales > Hydrogenothermaceae > Sulfurihydrogenibium > Sulfurihydrogenibium subterraneum. Next base: position 54,860 of record NZ_JHUV01000008.1, read on the forward strand.
CTGAGTTCTATTTTTTATTTTTGTAAAATTTTCCTTAGTGTCTATGTAGTTTAATGTAATTCTAGTTTTTTTTACAGGGTTTATAATCTGTATTGCGATATCTGAAGTATTTGCGTTTATATACTTTAAATATACATTTTTATCTAGTCCAAGAACAGCTCCTATCATACCAAAAATAGAAGTAGGGGGAGGTATGGAGAATGTCAGAGGAGATGAAGTAGTATAAAACTTTTTAAAATGTCCAAAGTCTCCCCATATATCAAAAACAAGTACTTGCATTATTCTAATCCTTTATAAATTAATTTCTTCAAACTTTACAAAATCTAATTTTAACTCTCTGTTTAATTTTAAATTTCTATCCACTTTAAAAAGAACCTTTTCAATCTTGTCTTTATTTTCCTCTATAACTTCTAAAAGTTTATCTATGTTGAGTATAAAGTCATCGGTTGACCTTATTTCTTCGTCCTGTTTGTCAGACTCTATTTTTATATATCTGTGTAGCTCCCCAATGTGATAGTAGAGGTTTTCTTTGTAAATAATCTCTATTAATAATCTTGGACTGTGTTCTGTTTTTGACCTCGTTATTAAGTTTTTTGTTCCATACCATAAAGCTTCTTTTAGCAGTTCTAAGTCCTCATCTTTTAAGTTTGTATGTTTAGCAGCGTTTTCGTTTGCTACACCGTGAAAAGCAATAAAGGAATAAGGTAATATCCATTCTTCTCTAAAAGTTTTTCCACTTTTTCCTTTATCGGAAGCAAAAGCTCCTGTTCCTTTGATATACTCAAGTTTTACTCTATGTAAAGACTGTCCCATATTAAACTGTACAGGACCTGTAAATGTTACAGAATTGTCTTTTGATTTTCCAGTTTCAACAGGAATAGTTGCTCCAAAGAGTCTAACGTCAATACACTCATTTAGTATTCTTACTGGATTATTTTCAAAATTTTTTGCCCTTGCTTTTGCATCTTGAAGATTACCGTTTTCTAATCCTTCCCTTATAAAAATCTCTAAATTTTTAAAGTTATAGAGATAGTCTCTTACTGTTCTTTTTAGTCTTACATCTGTTACTATGTTTCTTCCTGTTTCTTCGTCTATTCTTGGTTTGTTATCATCGTTTGGGTCTCCGTTTGGATTACCAAAGCTAACATCGTATAGGAATAGATATTCTCTACGATTTTTAATTGTTTCACCCATGGTTTCTCTCCTTTATAGTAAGTTTTTATTTTTCAAATTAATTTTGCTTTTTCTAAATTTTCTTTTAATGTCCTCAAATTAAAACTCCTGTTTCTTTGGCTGTTTTATAAATAGTTTTTTCCTTTTTATAAGGAGTTTTTACAACTAAATCAACTTTTCTTTCTATTCCTTTAATCTCAAGTTTAGCCAAAAATTTTAGCTCTTCCTCTAAAGATACATTTTTATCAGTTTCTATAAAAATATCTATATCTCCACCTTTTTTATTAAGGTCGGTTCTACTACCAAAGATATAAACTTTCGCATTTTCACCAAAAATTTCTTTTGCAGCTTCTTTTATTATTTTTATTTCCTCTTCAGACAGTCTTACTTTCGGCTTCATCGTTTTCCCATTTTGTATAAATTATATTTTCAACTTCCTTGTGTAGTGCCATTCCAGAAGCAAAGTAGAAATTTATCTCATCTATTGATAAGCCAAATTTTTCCTGAGATAAAAGGTTCTTAGATATCTCTTGTGCAAGTTCTTGTTTTCCTCTGTCAAACCTTTCATATTCCATAAGTTTATTTACTACTTTCGGAAACAATCCTTTAACATCTTTTTCATTAATTTTTAAACCTTTTAGATTCTTAAAAAATGGAGTAGATTTTCTTTCATACCCTTGAATGTCCAAAAGCATTTGTGTTAAAGCTCCAAGTAAGAAAATTCCTCTTTTTGCGAGAGTATTCAAAGATTTTCCTGTTTTTTCATAAACTTCATCGAATTTTGTTTTCTCCATCTTTTCCTCCTCAATTTTTAATAAACCAAGTTCTTCAAAAAATCTGACATTCATAAGGGCATCTATTACTGTGTTAGTGATATTATTTCCATTTAAAAATTCATCTCTTATTTTTCTGTTAAAAATCTGAAGGAGAGTTTGAAAATCAAGCTTTCCACCTCTGAAAATCTTATCTAATACTTCAAAAAATAATTTATTAAACTTTTCTAAAAATTTTATAACTTTTTCAAGTGTATAATTCTGTCCGTAAATTTTATCTATTTTTGCTTTTGTATCAAGAATATAATGAATTCGTGATGGTAAAACATCTTCTATTAAAAGTAAAATCTTTTCTGCACTGTTATCTTTTTCTAAGAAAAGAAAATAAAAACTTAAACCATCCTTATAGTCTTTAAGTAGGTCTAAAATATAATTTTCATCTTCAACATGACTTTTTGCTAAGTTTTTATCTTTTAAAGTGATATTTTTTCTCGTTTTAGATAGAATATCTACATACTCCCCTAAAATCTCTTCTGTATTTAAGATAATATTTGGAATTAGATAATAACTTTTCCCGTAAAAACTAAACTTTAAATTTTCTTCTATGTATTTCCTACCATAATCTACTTTCAAATAACAAGATTTACATACAGGAAAATTTCTCCAAGCTTTATCTTCTTTAAATCCTCCAGCTATATATCCAGGTTTATCTAAAGTATAAAATTTATACATTCTTGACGTTGTAAAAACCTCATCTTTTATCTCGCCACATAAACTACAAGGATAGTTCTTAGCAGAGAATTTTCTTAAATCTGACAAGTATTCTGTTAGAAAAATTCCTTTAAAGTTTGGACTTTCTATTTCATAGAGATACTTATTATCAAATTTAACTGTTATGATTAGTCCCTCGTCTTTTTTGATACTATTTTTTATCTCTTCTATATATTTCAATATCTTATCTTTGTTGGATTTGAGTTGATTGTATATTTTGTCAAAAGGAGTAATTTTTTTCCGAGATTCAAACCATTTAATTATTTTATTTTCTAATGTTTTTTTAGGCTCGGTAATTCTTGAAGTTGGTGTAAAATCTGAACCGTTAGAAGATTTCCTTCTATAAAGATAGATTCTCCAGTTATTTTTTTTAAAATCTTCTATTGTAATGTTTGAAAAGTTAAAATCTTTATCGAATTCTAATACAACAACTTTATTGTAATTTCCTGAATTAGGATTTTCTAGTAAAATGTCTATTTCACTTTTATTTTCTTTCCGTAATATAAACTCCCCTAAATTTTTTACAGCTTCTATCATTGTGTATTCCTCTGTTAAAATCTAAAAATTATTATAATACTAGCTATTTAAAAAAATCAAATTAACTATGGCTATGTTAAAATATAAATTCTAAACAGATTTTAAAGAGGTGTTTGGTCTTGAGTGAAAGAATGGAGAAAATCAGAAACTTTTCTATAATAGCCCATGTTGACCACGGAAAATCTACATTGGCAGATAGACTTATAGAGTTTACAGGTGGAGTTGATAAAAGAGAGATGAAAGACCAACTTTTAGACACACTTGATATAGAAAGAGAAAGAGGTATTACTATAAAACTTCAAGCTGTAAGGCTTAAGTATAAGGATTATACTCTTCATCTTATAGATACGCCAGGACACGTTGATTTTGGCTATGAAGTATCTCGTTCTTTAGCTGCCTGTGAAGGAGCTCTCCTTTTAATTGATGCAACTCAAGGAATAGAAGCTCAAACTATCGCAACCTTTTGGCAAGCTTTAAATCTAAACCTTGAGATTATTCCTGTTATAAATAAAATAGACCTTCCTTCTGCTGATGTAGAAAGAATAAAAAAACAGATAGAAGAGGTTTTAGGACTTGACCCAGAAGGTGCTATACTTGCATCTGGGAAAGCTGGTATAGGTGTAGAAGATATATTAGAAGCTATCGTAAAGAGGATTCCCCCACCAAAAGGAGATGAAAACAAACCTCTTAAAGCTTTAATATTTGACTCTTACTATGACCCTTACAGAGGAGCTGTTGCCTTTATCAGAGTTATTGACGGTCAGATAAAACCTGGAATGAGAATAAGGCTTATGTCAACAGGAAAAGAGTTTGAAGTTACGGAAGTAGGAGCTCAAACTCCTAAGATGACAAAGTTAGACTCTCTCCAAGCTGGAGATGTTGGATATGTAGCAGCTGCGATAAAAGATGTTAGAGATATTAGAGTTGGAGATACTATTACAGATGCAAAAAGACCAACAGATAAGCCTGTTGAAGGATTTAGACCTGCAAAACCGATGGTATATGCTGGACTTTACCCAACAGGGTCAACAACCTTTGAAGATATGAGAGATGCTTTAGAAAGATACTCTATAAATGATGCAGCGTTAACTTACGAAGTAGAGTCATCTCCTGCTCTTGGAATGGGCTTTAGATGTGGATTTTTAGGACTGCTTCACCTTGAGATAGTTCAAGAAAGGTTAGAAAGAGAATATAACATAGAGCTAATCACAACAGCTCCAAACGTTATATACAAAGTCATCACAACAAAAGGAGAAGAGATAGAAGTAAGAAACCCATCTCAGCTTCCTCCTCCTACCTATATTGACAAAATATTAGAGCCATACATAGAAGCAAGTATTATTACTCCTTCTGAGTATGTGGGAGCAATAATGCAACTTGTTCAAGAAAAAAGAGGTATTCAAAAAAGTTTTGAGTATATAGACCCAAAAACAGTTTTACTTAGGTACGAGATACCTCTTGGAGAAGTTCTTTTTGACTTTCACGATAAGTTAAAAACTGCAACGAAAGGATACGCATCTTTTGATTACGAGTTTATAGGATACAGAGAAGGAGACCTTGTCAAAATGGATATTCTTATCAACGATGAGCCTGTTGACGCTCTATCTTTCATTGTCCATAAAGACAAAGCTTACAGAGTAGGTAGAAACCTTGTTGATAAGATGAAAGAAGTTATTCCAAGACAACTTTTTGAAGTAAAAATACAGGCTGCGATAGGCTCAAAGGTAATAGCATCTGCAAGAGTTGCACCCCTAAGAAGAGACGTTTTGGCAAAGTGTTATGGTGGAGATATTACAAGAAAGAAAAAACTCCTTGAAAAGCAGAAAGAAGGTAAAAAGAGAATGAAACAGTTTGGTAAAGTGGAGCTTCCTCAAGAAGCATTTTTAAGCATACTTAAGGCAGACTGATGATAGATGAAATAGAGTTAGTTAAACTTTTAAAAAGTAGAAAAATATCGGGTGAAGAGATAGCTAAACACTTTGGCACTTCAAGGGTAGCAGTTTGGAAAAAGATAAACAAGCTAAAATCATTAGGTTATGAAATACTTACAGATAAAGATGGTTATAAAATAGAAAAATCTCCAGATAAACCACTATCTGCAGAAATTTTGCCAGATTTAAACACAAAATTTTTAGGAAAAAGTTATTATTACTTTGAAGAGATAAACTCAACTAACACTTATGCAAAATCAAAAGACCTTCCAGATGGGTCTGTTATATTTGCAGAGTATCAAACCCAAGGGAAAGGAAGAAAAGGAAGAAGCTGGATAAGTTCAAAATATAAAGGTCTTTACTTTTCAATTGTTTTAAAACCTGAGATTGAAGTTATTCATTTATCAAAGTTTTCACTACTTTTTCCTTACAGTATTTTTAAAACTTTAAAATCTTTTATAAATTCAGATTTAAAAATAAAGTGGCCTAATGACTTGTATCTAAACAGTAAAAAGTTAGCAGGCTTTTTGATAGAGAGCTCCATAGAAAACAACATTCTTACAAAACTTATAGTAGGAGTAGGTATTAATATTAATCAAGATTTACAAGACTTTCCTGAAGATATAAATCAGATAGCCACATCTTTGAAGATAGAAGAAGGTAAAGAATTTTCTAGAAAAGAAATTTTTCTTAAGATACTTTCAAACTTAGAAAAAGATTACTTAAAATTTATAAAAGACAAATACTTAGACGTTAAAGAAATAGAAAAAAATCTTCTGTGGCTTGGGGAAAATGTTTCTATTTACGAAGATGGTAAGGTAGTTGCGGCGGGGGTTCTAAAAGGTTTAAACAGTGATGGATCTTTAATTCTCTCTACTAAAGAAGGTGAAGAAGTTATTTATGTTGGGGATTTGAGTTTAAGGGGATAAAGAGAGCGAGAGACGGGACTCGAACCCGCGACCTATTCCTTGGCAAGGAATCGCTCTACCAACTGAGCTACTCTCGCATATTCGGAATATATATTATATACAATTTTCTGGGAAAAATCAAGTCTTTGTATAAGTTCTATACATCATGAACACCCACACCTAAAAAATTTTATCACATTTTATTAAGCATGTCTGCAGGAGTTTTATATCCTAAAGAGTAGTGCGGTCTTATAAAATTGTATTTTTCCACATAACTACTTAATCTTCTATTCATCTCATCTATCGTATATTCCATTTTCTCTATTAACCATAATTCCTCTTCTATTGTCTTTTTTCTTTGCTTGTAGGTATGCTGATATTTTCTCTTTACTCCATGTGGGATTTTCTTTCCTGATTTTTATTACTTTTGTTTGATAGTTTTTTTGGAAAGAGTTTTGTTATATACATTGGCGTTCCTATAATGCCTTTCATTTTACCTACCTCCTGTTTAGTAAATTTATTTTACAGAGGTAGGTGTTCACTGTCTATATGAACTTATACACTCTGTCTCTAAAGATGGTTTTAATTCTCTCCTTAAAATTGTATCCTCTCTTAATAACCCTGTTGTCCTTATCGAATCTTCTTCCCGTTATCACATCCCTCTCTCTTCTTTCCTCGTCTCTCATAATATCCCTGTCTACATCGCTAATCCTAAAACTGTCTTTAATTTCATTAAGTTTAAATCCCCTAATAATCCTTCTAAATCTGATACTAAAGATGCTTTCCTTATCGCTCTGTTTGCTAAGTATGAGTCTAAAAATATTAAACCTTATTCTATCTCTGATTATCTTAAGCTTATTGCTCGTAAGATTGAATCTATCTCTCAGGAAATTGCTAAAACTAAAACTCAAATTATTCATGCTCTTGATGTGTTGTTCCCTGAGCTTGATAACCATGTTAATGTTTTCTCTAAGGCTGTCTTGAATCTTCTGTTCTCTTTCCCTTCTGCTTATGTTATCGCTAAGGCTGATGTTATGGATGTTGAAAAGTTCTTCTATTCTTCTATAGGTAGAAAGGTATCTATATCTGCAGAGGATGTTATTAATTTGGCTAAAAACTCTGTTGGTGTTAATATTGTTGCTTTGAAGGTTTCTCTTAAGGTTGATATTGAAAGACTTTTGTTCCTTGAAAAGCAGGTTAAAGAGCTTGAGGATGTTTTTGTTGATTTGATGAAGGATTTTTTTTGTGAAGATGTAGAGATTGTTTCTTCTATAGCTGGTGTTTCTGAAAAGCTTGCGTGTAGTTTTATTTCTGAGATTGAAAGTATAAGTAGGTTTGAAAATGCTAAGAAGCTTATTAGTTATGCTGGGACTGACCCTGTTGTTAAGCAGTCTGGTAGGTGGAAAGTTAGAATGAGTATATCTAAACAGGGTAATCCTCATTTGAGGAATATTCTTTATCAGATGGCTACTGGTGTTGTTATGTGGAATGATGTGTTTAAGGAGTATTACAGGAGGAAGTATGAGCAGTTTAAAAGTAGGAAGAAAGCTATGATTGCTGTTGTTAATAAGCTTGTTCGTGTCGTATTTGCTATGCTGTCTAAACGGGTGTTTTCTGATATACAAGCTTTAGTATTATAAGCTCTAGTATTTCTTCAGGCTTTTTGTTTACTTTAATATAATATTCTCCATCTGTTTCATATTCTTCTTCAAAAAAATCTAAAATCTTTTTTAGACCGTATATACCCAAATCATACTGAAAGCTTCCTGTTAATACATATTTCATTCCAAAACCTCCACCATTCCAAAACCTTGACCTGTTCTGTTTCCTATACCTATCTTATACAAGAGCTCTAAATCTTTTGGATGACCTGAAAGTTTAAAAATTCCTGTGTTTCCTGTTAAATACATTACAGGCTTTCCTGTTTTTTCTCTAAAAGATTTAAGTGTGTGTTTAACAACCTGTTTACTCATTTTTATCGGTTCAAATTTTAAGGGTTTTTCAAGACCTTTTCCTTTTATGTGAGGAGATGAAAGTATTCTATCGGTTATCTGGTTTAATTCTTTTTCAAAATTTTTGTCTGAAAAGAGGACTGGGTTGTCGTTTTTGTCTTCTACAATAATAGGAGCGTTTGCTTTAAAAATTACAGTATCACTTCTTATGGGCTTTTCGTTTAAAACGTCAACTCTTTTTATCTTAAGAATGACTCTTTCTCCGTTTACCAGCATATTTTCATGAGAGCTAAAGTCAAAATTTTTTAGTTTTTTTAGTCCGTTAAATAGCGTTATAACAAATCTGTAATCAGCAGAAGATATAAACAAGCTAAAATATGAATCTTTAGAATAAAAAAAGTAGTCTTTAACTGTAAAGTTGTTATCTATCTGAATTTCAGCTTCTTTGATTTCTTTATTTGGTGGTGGGACTAAGTTAAACGTAAAAGGTTTTGTTATTTTGTTTTCATACAGAAAATCTTTATACTCTTTGTCTGAATTTTTAAGAGCTTCTTTGATTAGAGAAAGTATTCTATGTCTGTATAAAAATGGAATCATCGGAGCTTCTAACATTATTTTTATTCTCACAAATTTCCCCCAAAAAGAGCTTTAGTATATTATAACAATAATTTTTGGATTTTCTGACAAGTTGGACTTAATAATAGTTGAAAATCAAGGTAATAATACTGCTAATACATAACTCTTTAACTTTTCAAAGTTTTCTTGGGATTGCTGGGATTTATAAATCTTCAGCAGTCTTATTAACTCTTCTTTATTTTTTAATCCTCTACTAATAAACTGGACTATATTCAACACATTTTTTGGTTTTAAGGATTTTGTAGCTCTTTCAAAGTCTATAAGATAAAGTTTTTGATTTTTATCAACAAGGACGTTTGTATATGGTCGGTGCATCTCTCCTTTGTCTATCTTTAAGGTGTCTAAAATAAACCCTTGGTCTAAGAGTTGAGTTATTAAGTGTTTGTAGTTATCTTTATTCAGAACTTCGTTAAGAGGCTTTCCATCTATGTACTGGTAGGCTATAAAGTCTTCTCCTGAAAACTTATATACAGATCCTATACCGTGCTTGTTTACTTGCTGTAGTATTATCCCTTCTTTTTGGATAGGATGTTTGTGTATGTCTTCAGATGCAACTTTAAATGCTAAGTCCTGACCTTCAAAATTACCTCTGTAAACTACAGCTCTCCAACCTTCACCGATTTTTGTTAGATTTTCTATTTTAGGTTTTATATCGGAGAATTTTAACAATTTTTTATTTACCTATATGACTCCAAATTTCGTTATCGATGTTATGTAAAACGTATTCAGGAGCTCTAAGCTTCACCACATACTTTCCATCTATCTGTAAAATGCTCCCATTTTCATCTTTTTCAAAGACTGCATCAATAACAAGCTGTTTTCCTTTATAAACTTTGTATCCGTCTGGAAGTTCTTCAAGCTTATCAAATCTAAGCATATTTGCTTGCTTTTGTAGTATATCTTTTATCATCTCTTTTTTAGGAAATGATACAACTCTCTCTGATATCTGCTCGTTGTAATATTTATCGTTAAACCAAACTAAAATTGAAAAGACTATCACTGTCAAATCTATAAAGCCAAATGTGATAGCATACTTTGTATCTCCTTTTACTAAGAAGACAAAAGTTAATGCTAACAAAAGAAAGATTATTGTTAAAGTAATTTTTTTCAACATAAACGTCCTCTTACTGTTTGATTACTTCTACATTTTTTGGCAGTTTAAAGTCTATAGTTATTGGAGTGCTGAGATATTTAAAATATTTAAACTCTAACTCTATCTTATTTCCATCTGAGTCTATAGCAGATATTTTTTGCAGTTTTAAAGTATTTTTTTCTATTGTAAGCTCAAGTGATTTAACGTCGTTGCTATTTTTAGGTATTAGGTCTAATATTACAGAATTTTTATTCTCTTGATGAGATTTTACGCTAAAAACTTTGTTTATTGGTTTGTTGTCAACGAATATGCTTATCACATCTGTTATAAGTAGGCTGTTTTGTGGTGATGTTATTACAGCTTGGTTTTCTTGTAGGTTGTAGAGAATTATTTTCTCTTTTGTCATAAAAATGATTTGCTTATATGGTTTTGTGTAATCTAATTTTATAGTCAGTGGTTTTGAAGCTTTTACTTCTCCTGTAAATACGTCTGGATTTTTAAAGCCTGCTTGATAGGTTTTTTGGGTGAATTCAGACTCAAAGCCTTTTATCTCGTTTAGTTTTTTTTGAAATTCAGATAAAAAATCCTGTCCAAAGGACAGGTTAAATAAAAGAAGGATTATAGATAGATACTTCATTAGTATAACCACATTGCAAGTTTTTTCCTATACTCTTTTGTAAGTGGATGGGACTCTCCAAGGAGTGTAAAGATAGAAACCATCGCTTTTCTTGCTCCGTCATCTTTAAACTTTCTGTCTTGTTTTACTATCTCTAAGAATAATTTTAGAGCTTCTTCGTAATTTTCTTCTACCGCGTAGCAAGAAGCTTGAGCATATAGTTTTTCTAACTCCGTGTTTACCTCTTTGTTTTCACACTCTTTTTTGAGCTGGATAAACTCTTTTAATGCTTGTGCTTGTGTAAAGTACTCTTTATCGTACTCTTTTATTGAGTTTAAAAGTTTTTCAGCTTCTTCAAGATGGTTAGTTTTTATCATAAACTTAGAAGCTTCTATTATAAGTTTTTTATTTTCTGGGTACTTTTCTACAGCTTCTTTGAAAAGCTGGTAAGCTCCTTCTCTGTTTCCTGATAGTATCATCATACTTGCTTCTTCTATTATTTTGTCTGCTTGGGATTTTATATATTTACTGATTATGTTTCTAACTTGGCTTTCGGGTAGAGCTCCTACAAATTTATCAACTACTTTCCCATCTTTTATTATTCTTACATCTGGAATACCGTGAACGCCAAACTCCTGGGCTATGTCAGGGTTCTCGTCTGTGTTTACTTTTGCAAGGATAAATCCAAACTCTTTTGAGAGTTTTTCAAGGATAGGTTTTAAAGCTCTACAAGGTCCACACCAAGGTGCCCAAAAGTCTACAACTACAAGATTTTCATATGATTTTTCTAATACTTCTGAAAAGTTATCAGAGTTAACATCTATAATCATTCTTACCTACCTCCAAACTTTACAAAGATTTACTTATATAATTTATTATAACCATTTTAAAGTTATGTTCAACTGTTTAAAAAGTCTCTAACTATCTTTCCGTGGTCAAAAACAAGTTTATCAAAAGGTATCTCTTCTAATCTGTATACTTCAGCTTTCTTTGCGTCATCTTTACCTATGGGTTGCCCGTAGGCTTTACATACAAAAACTATAGAAACAGTGTGGAATCTTGGGTCTCTGTCAGGTTTTGAATACACGTTAAACAGTTTTAATATTTCAACGTCTAAGTTTGTTTCTTCCTTCATCTCTCTGATTAGAGCATCTTCAACACTTTCTCCTATATCTACAAATCCTCCTGGTAAAGCTAAACCGTAAGGTGGATTTTTTCTCTCTATTAGAACTATTCCTTTAAAGTTTTCTTTTTCATCAAAAACTTTAATAATTCCGTCAACTGCTACGTAAGGTGTTTTTATTGCCATATTATAGCTCCTTCAGTATTTGTATAGCTACTTCTTTATCGTCAAATGGTATAACTTGGTCTTTAATTATCTGATAGTTTTCGTGTCCTTTTCCAGCTATTAGGACTATATCTCCTTTTTGAGCCATTTTTATAGCATACTTTATAGCTTTTTTTCTATCTGGCTCTACTTGGACTTTAGACTTTTGAGTTATTCCTTCTAATATGTCGTTTATTATCTGATTTGGGTCTTCAAATCTTGGGTTGTCTGACGTAATTATTACTACATCTGATAAATCTTCTGCAACTTTTCCCATAAGAGGTCTTTTAGTTCTGTCTCTGTTTCCTCCAGCTCCAAAAACAGTGATTATTTTGTTTTGTTTTATCTGGTTTAAAGATTTTAAAATGTTTTCAAGGGCATCTGGTGTGTGGGCATAATCTATCACAATTATAAAATCTTTCCCTTCTACAACCTCAAACCTGCCTTTTATTGGATTTAAATCTAAGGTTGTACTTTGCAAAAAGTCCATATCAAATCCATCTTTTATAAGAAAAGATATAGAAGCTGATAGGTTAAATACATTAAAAAGTCCTCTTAGTTTTGTTTTAAAGGTTATGTTTTTTCCTCTATACTCTACGTTAAACAAAGTTTCAAAGATAGACAGTTTATAGTCTTTTATCTTAAACTCTCCTTCAAACCCATAGGTTATAAAGTCTATCTTTTCTTTAAAATCGTTGTATATTCTTTTTCCATAAGGGTCATCTATATTTATACTGCCTATGGGTTTGTCGTTGAAAAGCTGTATCTGGTTGAAAAACTCTCTTTTTGCTAAAAAGTAGTTTTCCATAGTTCTGTGGTAGTCTAAATGGTCTTGAGTAAGGTTTGTAAAAATACCTCCGTAGAATATAGTTGAGTAGACTCTTAATTGGTCAGCTGCGTGAGATGATACCTCTGCAACTACCACATCACAACCTTTTTCTTTCATAAGATTAAGAGTTTTAAACCATTGGACTGGGTCTGGTGTTGTATGTCCAGAAGATATAATCTCATCTCCTATACGGTAGTTTATCGTTCCTATTACTCCTACTTTGTATCCTGCTTTTTCGTAATACTGGGCAAGAAGGTTAGAGACAGTGGTCTTTCCGTTTGTCCCTGTAATTCCTATAACTTTTAAATACTTTGAAGGTTCATCATAAAATTTATTTGAAGCTGTAGCAAGACTTTTTCTTGTATTTTCTGAAAATACTATATTAATGTGAGGATAGTCTCTTTTAAGTTTATCTGTTAATGAAGTATCTTGAATAAAAATAGTGTTAGCACCTTTGCTAATAGCAGATTCTATAAAGTTGTGTCCGTCTGTAGAGCTTCCTTTGATAGCAAAAAAGGCGTAATCTTTTTCTACTTTGTCGCTGTTATTAGCCAAACCTTTTATAACTTGACTTTCTCCAAAGTTTATAACTTTTTCATCTGTTAGTAAATCTTGCAGCTTCTTCATCTAAACCTCTAACATCTTTTCTATTGTAAGCTTTACACTTTCTCCTAAGGCGTCTAAGTTGTATCCACCTTCTAACATAAATATGTAGGGTACATCTTTTAGCTTTAATATACTTTCTACGATTTTTCCTATGCCTTCTGTGCTTACTTCTAAGTACGTAAGAGGGTCATCTTCGTGTAAGTCATATCCAGCTGATACAAGTATTATATCAGGGTTAAAAGATTCTACCAAAGGTGGTAGTACTTCTCTGTAAACCTGTATATATACATCATCTCCAGTTCCTGCTGGTAGTGGGACGTTATAAGTGTATCCATAGCCTTTTCCTATGCCTTTTTCATCTTTTGAGCCTGTTCCTGGATAGAATGGATATTCATGAGTTGAAAAGTAAAAAACTGTATCGTCATCGTAAAAAGCTTTTTGAGTTCCATTTCCGTGGTGGGCGTCAAAGTCTATTATAAAGACTTTTTTAAGACCTTTGCTTTGTGCATACCTTGCTGTGATTGCTATATTGTTAAAAATGCAAAATCCCATAGCTTTATCTTTTTCTGAGTGGTGTCCTGGGGGTCTGACTGCACAAAAAACCCTTTCTACCTCTTTTGTTAATATTTTATCTACAGCCTCCAGTCCTGCACCTACAGCCATTACAGCAGCATCGTAAGAATGTATTCCTACGTGAGTGTCAGGGTCTAAGTAGCCTCCTCCCGCAGAGCAAAAATCCATAATCTCCTGAGGATAGTAAGTATCATGTATAAGGGTTATCTCCTTTGCAGTTGATCTTCTTGGGCTTATGTGAATAAGTCTATCTTTAAGTGGCTCAATATACTTATTAATGTAAATCAATCTTTGAGGTGATTCTGGATGACCTATACCTGTATCGTGTTTTAAGTAAATATCATCGTAAATGTAGCCCACTTTTCTCATTCTACTTCCCCTTTTAAAGATTTTACACTCCTACTTCGTTTTTAAAGCCACCTTGCTAAAACTTTATTTTAAACTATTTTATATCAACATTCTGTTAAAATAGATAATTATAAATATAATCCAAAACATCTAAGGAGTAAAAAAATGTTCAGAGTTGCAATAGTAGGAAGACCTAATGTAGGAAAATCTTCCCTTTTTAACAGGTTAATAGGTAAAAGAAAGGCAATAGTTGAAGATATACCGGGCGTTACAAGAGATAGGATAATATCAACAACAGAGTGGAGAGGCACAAGGTTTGAAGTAGTAGATACAGGTGGTTATATAACTTCAGATGAAGACAAATTTGCACCTTACATAAGAAAGCAAGTTGAAAAAGAACTTCAAGAGGCAGACCTTCTGGTTTTTGTAGTTGATGGAAAAGCCGGTTTAACACCGTTAGATAAAGAGATTGCAACACTTCTTCACAGAACAGAAAAACCTGTTATAGTAGCTGTAAACAAGATAGATGACCCAGAAAAAGAAAAGCTTGCTTACGAGTTTTACGAACTTGGTTTTCAAGATGTAATTCCTATTTCAACTATACAAAAGTTAGGCATAGCAGACCTTTTAGATAAGATATACCAGTACATTCCAGACTATGAAAAAGAGATAGAGTACGAAGAAGAGGAAGAAGAAAAGGATTACATAAAAGTAGCAATTGTAGGAAAACCAAACGCTGGAAAATCTTCTCTTTTAAACGCAATACTTAACGAGGAAAGAGTTTTAGTATCTGACATTCCCGGAACAACGAGAGACACGGTTGACACTCTTTTTGAAAAAGATGGTCAAAAGTTTCTATTTTTAGATACAGCAGGAATAAGAAAAAGGTCTAAAGTAGAGTATGGAGTAGAGTTTTTCTCAGTTGGAAGGTCTATAGAGGCTATAGAAAAAGCAGATGTAGTAGTACTTGTAATAGATGCTACTGCAGGAGCTACAGAACAAGACCAAAAAATTGCCGGATTAATACAAAGAAAATATAAACCAGCTGTTATAGTGATAAACAAAATAGATATGGTAAAAGAAAAAGATTTAGAGAAGGTTATAAAACACGTTAAAGAAAAACTCTACTTTATTGACTATGCACCGATAGTTTTAACATCTGCATCTAAAAGAACTGGTATAGAAGAATTTTTAAAACAGATTGTCAACGTTTATAACCAAGTATGGAAAAGAATTGGTACAGGTCAGCTCAACAGAGCATTGAAACAGATTACTTCATTAAGACAACCACCTTCATACCAAGGAAAACCATTAAAGATATACTATGCAACACAGTTAGAAGGAAAACCACCTGCGTTTTTGCTATTTGTAAACAAAGCAGAAGGCTTTAAAGAAAATTACGTAAAATTTTTAGAAAACAACTTAAGAAAACTTTTAGGATTAGAAAACTCACCGATAAAACTGTTATTTAAAGGTAAAGAAGAAAAATCAGATTGATACTATGGTAAAATATACACTCTTAAAAATCCTAGGAGTTAAAAGTTGTTAGTATACGCTTTACAGCTAAACTTAGAATTGGGAAACGTAGATTCTAATATGAAAAAAGTATGCGATATACTTAGCTCCAGAAAAATAAAATCAGATTCGTTAGTACTACTTCCTGAGATGTTTAGCTGTGGTTTTGACAACGATAATCTCATAGAACACGCTAAAAAAACTCCAAAAATATACAGAGAGCTTCAAGAAATATCAAAAGAAAAAAAGTTAGTTATAGCTGGGACAGTTCCTGAAAGGAAAAAAAATGAAATATACAACATGGGATTTGTAATAGATAACGGAGAGATAACGGCAAAAAGACCTAAAGTAAAACTGTTTACACCTACAAACGAGCACAAATACTTTAAAGCGGGAAAAAATATACATATAGACATTACAGAAAGCTCTGCTGGAAACCTTGGATTTATGATATGTTTTGAGCTTAGATTTCCAAATATAGCTTACCATTTAAGAAAAAAAGATGTAGAGATAATTCTTGTACCAGCTCAGTGGGGAAAAGAAAGAGTAGAACATCTAAAAATCTTGTCCAGGGCAAGGGCGATTGAAACTCAATCTTTTGTTATTGTTAGCAATACAGTTGGAAAGATAGGAGAGATAGAGTATGCTGGACACTCGGGTATATACTCACCTTGGGGCGATATACTTGATATAGAGAGAAACGATGAAGGAGTTGTTTGGACAGACATTGACTTAGATGAAGTTTATAAAGTTAGAAATAAAATAAAAATGGAGCTGTAAGATGGATTACAAAAAAAGATTAGAAGAGTTAATCAAAGAAAGAGCTTTAAAAGTAGCAGATGAACCAATATTTAAGCTATCTTCTGGAAAAATGAGCAACTACTACCTTGATCTAAGGACTATAACCTTAGACCCAGAAGGTGGATACGTAATTGGAAACCTTGTTTACCAGATGGTTAAAGATAAAAAACCAGACGCAGTAGGAGGTCTAACCCTCGGAGCTGACCCGATAGCCTATGCCACTTCCCTTGTATCGTATCTTAATAATGACCCTATAAAGCCCTTTGTTGTAAGGAAAGAGCCTAAAGGACACGGAACAGGAAAACAGATAGAAGGAAACGTAAAACCGGGAGAAAATGTTTATATATTAGAAGATGTTGTAACTACAGCAGGGTCTTCTTTGAAAGCATGTAAAGTAGCAAAAGAGTTTGGTTTAAACGTACTGGGAGTAATAGCTATAGTTGATAGAGAAGAAGGTGGAGAAGAGAATCTAAAAAAAGAAGGATTTGAGCTTATACCTATTTTTAAAGTTTCACATTTTCTTAAAAAGTAGGGTGTCCTACAAGCCAAAAAACGATAAATGCAAATAAACTTCCTATAAGGGTCAGATAAGACCCTTTCCTT
The DNA here is from genome assembly GCF_000619805.1 of Sulfurihydrogenibium subterraneum DSM 15120. Lineage (NCBI taxonomy): Bacteria > Pseudomonadati > Aquificota > Aquificia > Aquificales > Hydrogenothermaceae > Sulfurihydrogenibium > Sulfurihydrogenibium subterraneum. The sequence goes on from NZ_JHUV01000008.1 coordinate 71,852, forward strand.
CCTTTTATATGTTTTATAAGTCTTGCATGAAGAATAAAACCGTAAAAAATCCACAGAATAAATAAAAGAACCTGCTTAATATCCCATATCCAATGTTTACCTACGTAAATAGCACTCCATAGAGAAGAGGCTATTAAACCTATACTCAAAAAGATAAACGCTAAAATTGTAGATTTATACTCCAAATTTTGAACCAAGGACAAAGAAGAAGAAAACTTAACAACAAAAAATGAGTTCACTTTCTTTCTTTTTAAATCTCTATCTGTAAAAATGTATATAATTGCAGCAATAGATGAAAATACAATTAAACCATATGCAAGAATTAAAGACCCAACATGAAGATAAAACCAAAAGTTATTGTAAATGTTTTGAGTGCCTTGTGATAAAGGTATAGAAAAAGCTAGTAAAAACATTACAAACGGAGCTATTAAAGAACCAAACTCTATAAGTTGTTTTCTATAAAAAAAAGAAAATCCATAAAAGATAGCAGCAAGAATCAGTCCAAGAAAAACTAAAATCTCTTCCAAAGAATGTAAAGGAAGAGCTTTATTATTTAGAGTATTTAAAACAAAAAGAAGAAGCTGAAAAGTAAAACCCAGTCCAAAAAAGGAATGTCCAAACTTTTGAACTTTACTGTTTTTTGTAAACAAGTATATCCAAAAACTAACCGATGATAAAAAGTAAAACAGTATAGGCATGAGTAAAAAAAGTTTGCTCATCTTACAGAATCTCCAAAAAGTATCTTTTAAGGATTATTTTACACGAAAATATGATATAAGTTAATGGCTAATGTCAGAATTTTATTATAGAGAACACTCCCTGTTCAACCAGGGAGCTATAGATTATTACTCTTCTCCGTATTTCCATTCGTTAGTCATTAAATATTCATGAATACTTTCTGCTGCATCTCTACCATGTCTTACAGCTACTACTACAGTATCTCCGCCGTTTACAACATCTCCACCTGCAAATATGCCTTCAACGTTTGTTCTAAACTTTTTATCTACTGTAGATAGATTATTCCATTTGTCTATATTTAATCCTTCTACATCTTTGTAGGCAAGAGGGTTATCTCCTTGACCTACAGCCATAACAACTGCATCACACTCAATTATATGTTCTGAACCGGGAACTTCCACGGGTTTTGGTCTTCCACCTTTTTCATCTGGAACAAGCTCCATTTTTATACACTTTAAACCTACCACTTCTCCTTTTTCATTTCCTATAACTTCTATAGGTTGTGTTAACCAACGTAAAATCGCTCCTTCTTCAGCTAAGTGATCCCATTCTTCCTGCCTTGCAGAAGATGTATCTCTCGTTCTTCTGTATACTAAGTGAGTTTCATTACCAAGTCTTATTGATGTGTACATACAGTCAGCAGCTGTAAATCCACCACCGATAACGGCAACTTTTTTATTTCTTGGAAGCTCTATATCTACTTCTGGAGCAAGCATATCATCTACATTGTCAACATTTGCCTTCATTAAGAAAGATATTGCTGTGTACACCCCTTTTAAATCTTCCCCTGGAATACCCATCTTTTTCCCTCTTCCACTACCAACACCTATAAACACCGCATCAAATTGTTTCCTTAAATCATTTAAAGATATATCTTTTCCAACTTTTATTCCTGTTTTTATTTCAACTCCTAATTTTTCTATCAATGAAATCTCCCAGTCTAAAACCTCTCTATCTAACCTTGCTGTAGGAATACCGTATCTCATTACACCGCCGGTAAATGGCAAAGCCTCAAACACTACTACTGAATGACCTTTCTTAGCTAAGAAGTAAGCAGCTGATAATCCAGCAGGTCCAGCCCCAACTACTGCAACTTTTTTACCAGTTGGTGGGTCTTGAGGGTCTTTCCACTGTATTCCGGACATTCTGATAGAATCTCCTACAAACCTTTCTAATCCACCTATATTTACAGCCTGACCATTGTCTTTAAATGTAAGAACGCATGTACTTTCACAAAGTCTATCTTGAGGACAAACCCTTCCACATACTGATGGGAATGGGTTCTTTGCCCTGAGGATTCTCATTGCTTCAATAAGGTTGTTATTCTGAATCTGCTCTATCCACAGATTTATATCACCATAAACAGGACAACCATACTTACCTTGATGCTCTTGGCAAGGAGGCTTTTTACAGAGTATACATCTATTTGCTTCATCTTTTGCAGCTGTATGCCCCAAACCTAAAGAGTACTCTTTAAATGTATTTTTTCTTATTTCTGGCGGTAATAATGGAATAGGATTTCTATCGTGTCTTCGGTAAACGATTTTTTTCTTTTCCATTCAAAACCTCCGTCTATTTTTTAAAGTCTATTTTTTAAATAAAAGACTCATTAAAGATTTTTGAACGTGTAATCTGTTTTCAGCTTGGTTAAATATAACATCTGCATAGCGTTCAAAAACATCTTCTGATATTTCTTCTCCTTTGTGAGCAGGAAGACAGTGCATTACAACTGCGTCTGGTTTTGCCAGTACAACTAAATCTTTATTTACAGTAAAACCTTCAAACGCTTTTTTCTTTTCTTTTTCTCCTTCTTGACCCATACTGACCCATACGTCAGTGTAGATTACATCTGCATCTAAAACTGCTTTTTTGGGGTCGTTGGTCAACTCTATTTTTGAACCTGTTTTTTGAGCAATAATTACAGCTTCTAAGACCGCTTTTGAGTTTGGTTCATAATTTGGTGGTGTTGCAACTGAAATATCCATTCCCATCACAGCACACGCAAGTAAAAGAGTATTTGCCATATTGTTTCCATCTCCTACGTAAGCAATCTTCTTACCTGCTAATGTTCCGAAGACCTCTGTTATCGTCATTAAATCTGCTAAAACTTGACAAGGATGTTGATAGTCTGTTAATGCATTTATAACTGGAATATTGCCGTACTTTGCCAAATCTTCAACTTCTTGATGAGAAAAAGTTCTTATTACTATACCATCTAAGTATCTTGCCATCACTCTTGCTGTATCTTTTATATCTTCACCCCTTGCCAGCTGTGTAGATGAACCAGATATATAAACAGGTTGACCACCCATCTGATAAACGCCAACTTCAAAAGAAAGTCTTGTCCTTGTTGACTGTTTCATAAAAATAAGACCTATAGATTTACCTTTTAAAGATTGGTCTAAAAATTTATCTTTTTTTAACTTTTTTGCATACTCTATAATGTTCAAAACCTCTTCTTTATTAAGGTCTGTAAAAGAAATAAAACTCCTTGCCATTTTAAAACCTCCATAAAAAATATAACATTGTTTTATTTTGAAGTCAACTTAAAAGATATTTATATACCGCCATTCTTATAAAAAGGCCATTTTCTACTTGATTTAGGATTAAACTTCTATCTGAGTATACAAGCTCACTTTGAATTTCGACTCCTCTGTTAACAGGTCCAGGGTGCATTATAACAGCATCTGGCTTCATAATTTTTAGCAGTTCCTGATTTAATCCATACTTTATAGAGTATTCTCTAAGTGTAGAGAAAAAAGGTTTATCTTGTCTTTCTAACTGTATTCTAAGAAATATAACAACATCTTTATCTTTTACTGCTTCTTTAATATCTGTTGTAATGTAATCTGCTCCTAAGGCTTCGTAGTGCCTTGGTAGCATTGTCATAGGAGCACATAACGTAATTTCTGACCCTAACTTCTTAAACAGTTTTACGTCAGACCTTGCAACTCTACTGTGTTGTATATCTCCTACAATGGCTATTTTAAGACCTTCTAGACTTCCTTTTTTTTCTAAAACAGTGAATGCATCTAATAATCCCTGAGTAGGATGTTCATTTGTCCCATCACCGGCATTTATAACATGACTTTTTACACTGTCTGCTACTATTTTTGCAGCTCCTGACATATAGTGTCTTATTACTATAAAGTCAGAGTTCAACGCTTCTAAAGTTTTTACCGTATCATAAAGAGTCTCTCCTTTTTTTACAGAGCTTGAAGATGCTGATATGTTTATAGTATCAGCTCCCAATATTTTTCCGGCAAGTTCAAAGGAAGTTCTGGTTCTTGTAGAATTTTCGAAAAACACAAGTAAAACGGAATATCCTCTTAAATCGTTAAACTTCTTTTCTCCTTTTAAAAATCTACTTTTGTAATCCTTTGCTAATTGAAAAATTTTTTGAATGTCTTTTTTTTCAAGTTGGTTTACAGAGTAAAGGTCTTTCATTATTAAACCTCACTACTTAGAATATTTATCATTTAACGGTTTTATATCTTCCTTATTTAAAACTGCTATGTAAAATTTTAACATATAGGACACTTTACAATTTAGTAAATTTTCTTTAACCTTGTTATAGTTAAGTATAAAAAGTAAAAGATTAATCCAATGACAACAATAGATAATCCAAATATAAAGTAATAATGCTTTAAGTCTCCAAAAATTGCTGTAGCTGTATGTCCCAGTAGATAGCCAATTGTCAAGAATATTGAAGCCCAGAGTATCAACGATAAAATATTAAAAAAAAGAAACTTATAAACGTTAAACCCAGTTGCACCCATAAGCATCATTGGAACAACTCTCATTCCATACAAAAATCTTATTATAAATAAAGAGTATATTCCATACTTTTCTACCAATTTCTTAGCTTTTCTGTACCTTTTTTTAGTGTATTTATTTCCAAGTAGAATATGCCTTCCTTTCCATCTTCCTAAGAAAAAGTAGATAAGCTCGTGGGTTAGAGCTCCAAAAATCGAAAATATAAAGGTTGGCAAAGGCTGTAAAAAACCGTGTTTAATAAAAAATCCAGCCACTAATAAAAACAGCTCTCCTTCTATAAACGTTCCCAAAAAAACAGCAAAATAACCGTAAGAAGACAGAAAGCTTTCTAAGTTTTCAACCATTAATAAATTCTCCATAATAGTGTCCCTGGGCGGACTTGAACCGCCGACCTCCGGATTAGGAATCCAGTGCTCTGTCCTACTGAGCTACAGGGACACTGTTTTTTTCTGGCAGTAATCTTACTTCTGTGTAGTTATTATCTTTTAAGGTTTTAAGATAGTTCTCTATATCTTCTTTTCTAACTTTTTTAATTCTTTGTATAAACTCTAAGTCGTACTTTATGTCTCCTGTTGTTGTAATAGCGTATCCAGCTGACTCTGCATCGTTTTCAACTTCTTCCCTTGAAAAAACTTCTCTATTTATTATTCTCTTTTTAGCATTTTCAATAACTTCTTCTGGAATACCGTTTTCTTGATAGTTTTTTATTATTTCAAAAATTTTAGCTTTTGCTGTTTCTACTTTGTCTGGGTCAGCAACAAAGTAAAATAAAAACTGACTTGTTCCAACGTGAGCCATGTATCCACCCATTATAGACTGGACATAACCTTTTTCTTTTAACTCTTGATACATTACAGAACTTTTTCCGTTTAACAGTATCTCTTCAAGTACAGTTAAAGCAGGAGAGATTTTATCTCTTATAGATGGAGCTTGCCAACCTATTGCCACATAAGCCCTTGTTATCTGAGGTTTGTAAATGTCTTCTCTTCTAACCTCTGTTTGAGGGTCTTCTAAATCTACTTTCGGTGGTTTGTAGTACTGCCCTTTTACAGTTGAAAAGGTATTGTTTATCTCTTTTAAAACTTCTTCGGCGTTAACATTACCTACGACAACAACAGTAGTGTTTGAAGAGGTATAGTGGGAGTAAAAGTAGTTTCTTACTAATTCAGGAGTATAGTTTTCGATGGTTTCTCTGTACCCAATAACTGGATGTTTGTAATTTGTCTTTTTATAGGCAAGTTTGTAGTAAGTATCCCAAAGGTAGCTCTTAGGATTATCTAAATGTCTATTTAGCTCTTCTAAAACGATTGGTTTTTCTTTTGCAATCATTTCATCAGATAAAGATGGCTGGGTTGTCATGTAGTAAAGATACTTTAAAGCGTCTTTCCAGAAGAGATTTCCAATTTCTATGTGGTAGTAGGTAAAATCAAAGCTTGTAGCTGCGTTTATACTTCCACCTTTTTTCTCTACCTCAAACTCTATCTCTCCCGGTTTTGTGTACTTTGTACCGTTAAATAACATATGCTCTAAAAAGTGGGACAGACCTCTTTCGTTGTCTTTTTCGTAAACAGACCCTACACCAAACCAAACTTGAACTGCCACTGCTTGAGTGTCTTTTCTTTCTTTGATTATTACAGACACACCGTTTTTTAACTTTTTAATAGTAATTTTTTCTTTACTTTCTGCTTTTGCTATAGCTAACGCCATTAATAAACTCCATATAATTAGTATTTTTTTATACATCTTGAACCTGTCTTATGTCGTCAAGTTTCCAGTTTAAAGCTTTACCTACAAACGCCCAGTACTCTTTGAATACCACTGGATTATCTTTATCTCCTTCTACAACGTTTCCATTACTGTCAACTGTATAATCTTTTGCCTGTGCTTCAATTTCTAATATTGCTACTTTATTATCCCCTTCTTCTTCAACGTGGACTATCTCTGCGTTTAAAATTTTTACATCTTCCACTATGTTTCTCAAACCTTTTGATTTTAAGTCTTGCAGCTGAGAGTTTAGATAAACGTACATTCTATCTGTTAAAAAATTTCTAACTGATGATAGATTTCCTTCACTCCACGCCTTTTGGATATCTATAAACGCATTTTTAGCAAGGTTTAGTATAAGCTCTTCATTTATGTAAGAAGCTGTTGATAAAGTAGAATCACTGTAATAATCAGATAGGTTTTGTATATTAGCGTTTGTAGGTGTAGCGTAGGCTGGCTCTTCTTCTCTTTTCTTTAAAAAAACTTTAAACATTAAGTACACAATACCGATGATAAGTAATATCTCAAGTAGTCCCGGCATTCCAAACTGAAGACCATGTCCCATCAGTAAAGAAAGTAGAGCTCCAAATATCATTCCACCAATTAACCATTTAAAGATAGGATTTGAGAAGAAAGATGGTTTAGGTTGAGGTTGCTGATATGCAGGATTTTGTGTATTTTGTCTTTGTTGATAGTAAGAAGGTTGGTTTGTCTCTTTACTTGGTTTGTTAAACTGGTATGATTTATAAGACCTAAAACCTGATGAAGAGCCTTTTCCTGCTCTTGCAAATGAATCATCTATTAATAGCATTGTTAAAGCTATTACTGATAAAATAGCCAAAAACTTTTTCATACTAAAGCCTCCAACTTAATCTTAAAGATTATTATATATACAACTTGTATTTATATCAACCTTGTAAGAATAAGCCCGATGAGTGTAAAAAGAAGAGTAGGAAGTGTTAAGACAATACCGACTTTAAAGTAGTATCCCCACGAGATATGTATACCTTTTTGATTTAAGACGTAAAGCCATAGTAAAGTTGCCAGAGAACCAATAGGAGTCATTTTTGGTCCTAAATCACAGCCTATAACGTTTGCATAAGCCAAATACTTCATAGTTGGTAAATCAAATCCAGTATCTAATATAGACAGGTTTACTACCATCACAGAAGGTAAGTTATTCATAATTGAAGATAAAAATGCTGCTAAAAATCCGGTTGCTATAATACCTAAATCTAAAGATATTAATGTTGATTGTTTTATTAAGTAAGTGATAAAATCAGTAAATCCTGTATTTTTCAAACCGTAAACAACTACATACATACCTATAGAAAAAACAACTATTTTCCAAGGAGTTTCTTTAATAACAAGAGATTTCATATCTACTATTTCTTCTTTGTAAGTAGCTACACCAAGAATAAAAGCACCTATACCTATGATAATAGAAACAGGAATGTGATAATACTCCCCTACAAAAAATCCTATAAGCAGTATTAAAAATACAAACCAGCTTAACTTAAAGATAAACCAATCTTTTATAGCGTATTTTGGTGGTTTATCTTCAATAGCTTCTAAATCTACTCTTTTTAAAAGGTCTTTTCTAAAATAAAAGTAAAGAACAACGATAGTTGCAATCAAAGAAAAAAAGTTAACAAACACCATAACAGAGGCATACTCAAAAAAACCTATCTTAAAGATGTCAGCTGTAAGGATATTTACCAAGTTAGATATAATCAGAGGAAGGCTTGTTGTATCTGCTACAAAACCACTACCCATAATATAAGGAAGCATATACCTTTGACTTAATCCAAGATGTTTTATTTTTTGATACACAATAGGGGTAAGGATTAAAGCTGCACCGTCATTGGCAAAAAAGGCTGATATTCCCGCACCTAAAAGGACTAAGTATATAAAAAGTTTTACTCCATCTCCTTTAGAAAAATCTATTATATGAAGGGCAGCCCATTCAAAAAATCCGATTTTATCAAGAATTAAAGATATAAAGATGATACCTATAAACGCAAGTGTCGGATCCCAAACTATCTCAACTACTTTATAAACGTCATCTATAGACACAACTCCAAATAAGAGAGAAACTGCAGCTCCAAAAGTGGCACTCCAACCTATATCTATACCTTTTGGCTTTTTTATTACCAGAAAAAGAGTTAAGATAAAAATTAATAAAGCTATTATTTTTTCCATCCTTTTTTACAAGTTTTTGATAAGCTGTTCCACACGTTTTTTTATTTCATCTCTAACGTTTCTAAAAGCGTTTAACTTTGCATCTTCAGTTAGTCCTATTACTCTTGCTGGGTCTGGTAAACCCCAATGTTGAGTGTTTGCACCAGGAACAACTGGACAGCTTTCTGCAGCATCACCACAGAGCGTAATCACATAATCCATCTGATTTATAGGTATTTCATCTATATGTTTTGAATATTGGTCAGATATATCTATACCTTCTTCTTTCATTACCTCAATAGCTTTTGGGTGAATGTATCCTGATGGGTTAGAGCCTGCCGAGTAAAATTCAATATTTTTTCCATACTTTTTAGCAAAAAATTTGGCATATCCTTCTGCCATCTGACTTCTTGCAGAGTTTCCAGTACAAATAAAAGCTATCTTAACCATCTTTTACCTCACAGGAGATTTTATCAAGATTTTCACTTATAGCTTTATCTATAAGAGGTAAAACTCTATTTAAACCTTCATTATCTTTATTTAAAGAGTAGTAAACCCATCTTCCGTCTTTTCTTGCTTTAAAAATCTTTGATTCTCTTAAAATCCTAAGGTGAAATGATATTCTCGGTTGAGACAGGTTAAAGTAATCTAAAAAGTTGCATACACATAACTCTCCGTGTTTTAAAACCATCTTAACCATCTTTAGCCTTATAGGGTCTGATAGTGCATGAAAAAGTAGCTGAAGCTCCTTTTCTGTCATTTTTGTTTTACTTCTATAAATTTTTGAGATTTCTCCATAGCCTGACTAATATCCTCTTCTTTTACATCTCCCCTTATCTCTATCACAGGCTTTCCATTTTCTACTCTAAAATTCATAAAACTAATCTTGGCTTTTATTTCTTGGGACATACAATCACACTTTCCCGTTTTACAATTATCCACTATCTCTTTTACATCTTCTATGTTTACATTTTCTTGAACTTGGATTTTGATACCTTCTTCTGTTTCAACTATTTGGCTAATTTCTTTTAGCTTTTTCTTTTCCATATCTAACTTCACCTCAAAATTTTTTTATGTATAAAAGTATAAAAAAATTTTTATATATAAATCATGATAAAACTCACAAAAACCACCTGTTTATCAGGTGGCTTTTATAATAGTTAAAAAGCTAATCCAACTAAAGCGTACCCGCCTTTTATCTTAATGTCAGTTTTAACGTCTTTTTCGTCTATTTTTAGTTTTTCGTATCTATATCCAGCTTCAATAAATGGTTTTAAAATTCCTATAGGTATTAAATTTGCAGCATACAACCTCGCACCAGCAGTGTAATCGTAATAAGTATCTTTGTTATAACTTATGTAGTTTACAGACCCAACAGCTGAAAAGTAAGGTATAGGTTTGATTTCTGTGGCTAAGTGTAGCATAGGAACTGGCAAAGTGATAGATTTACTTTCACTAACCTTTTGACCTGTGGTTTTATCTGTACCGTTTAACTTTCCGTCAAAGAAAACAGTCCTTATGTTAAGTCCAAGCTCAATGTCTAAAACACCGTTGCTTAATGTTTTTACTAAAGGAGCGTTAAAGTATAAAGTTGTATCAAGTCTATCAAGTTTAACTGATAAGTTGTAATCAGCATTTGCTTGAAAAGTATAATTACCCCACTTTATATCTCTTGTTAGAGTCCCATTTCCGTCAAATTTCATGGGCATATAACTGAGCTTTACGTTTGGGAGTAAAGGTAAAGGATGCTCTACTTTCAATCTTACCCAAGGTTTTGTTTTGTCCGATATGTGGGCATCGTTTTTAAGGTCTATTTTGTCAGTATCTGTTATAGGTTTGTAAGAAACATAACCACTTGGTTTTTGCTGGACAGCTCCAACAGAAAATTCAAGCTCCATAGCATTCACTACAAAAGGAACTAATAATCCAGTAGCAACTAAATACTTTCTCATTTTCCCCCTTTCAAAAAGAATTTAAACTATTGTATTTCACTTCTTAGCTTTTTCGCAACGTTTACCATATTTTTCAAAGATTTTATAGTTTCATCCCAGCCTCTTGTTTTTAAACCACAGTCTGGATTAATCCATATAAGGTTTTTATCAATATATCTCAAAGATCTTCTTACAATCTCTTCTATCTCTTCTTCCCTTGGGACTCTTGGAGAGTGAATATCGTAAACACCTATACCTATACCGTGGTCATAGTTGAACTTTTCAAAAGCAGTGAGTATTTCACCTTTACTTCTTGAAGCTTCTATGGATATAACATCTGCGTCCATTTTGTATATGTACTCTATTATCTCGTTAAACTCTGAATAACACATATGAGTATGAATCTGGGTTTCGTCTTTTACAGTGTCGTGGGATAGTTTAAATGCGTTTACAGCCCAGTTTAGGTAGTGTTCTTGTTTTGACTTTTTAAGTGGGAGTCCTTCTCTAAATGCTGGCTCATCTATCTGTATTATTTTTATTCCAGCTTTTTCTAAGTCTATCACCTCTTGTCTTAAAGCTAAAGCTATCTGATAAGCAATGTCCTCTTTTGGAATATCTTTTCTATAAAAAGACCAGTTTAGGATAGTCACAGGTCCTGTCAACATTCCTTTTACAGGTCTGTTTGTAAGAGATTGAGCATACGTAATCTCTTCTAATGTCATAGGGTTTGGCCTTGATACATCACCATAAATAATAGGGGGTCTTACACATCTTGTTCCGTAGGATTGAACCCATCCGTTTTTTGTAAATGCAAAACCTTCTAACTTTTCACCAAAAAACTCAACCATATCAGTTCTTTCAAACTCACCGTGAACTAAAACGTCTAAATCAAGATCTTCTTGTATTTTTATAACGTTTGCTATTTGAGATTTTATAAACTCTTTATACTCTTTTTCTGTTATTCTTCCTGCTTTGTAGTCAGCTCTAACCTTTCTAACTTCTTGTGTTTGTGGGAAACTTCCTATAGTCGTTGTAGGGAAAAGTGGTAGTTTTAATATGTCCATCTGTTTTTTGTATCTTTCTTTAAACGGTTTTTTTCTTCCAACTCCTTGGTTTTTATACTGGTTTACTAACTTTCTAACTTCTTCGTTTTTGTATTTGTCCCTTATATCTTGTAGGTTTTGTTTTGGGAGCTCTTTTCCTTCTGTAAAATGCTGTTTTAATGTTGTAAGCTCCTGTAATCTCTCATCTGCAAAGGATAGAAGATTTATTAAATCTTCACTTAAATGTCCTACTTCTGGTTTAAGGCTAACAGGAAGGTGGAATAAAGGAGCTGCGTTTGAAATGATTATATTTTCTTGAGATACGTAGTCAAATAAAGATTTTATAAACTCTGCTGTTTGTCTCAAATCTGTTTTCCAAGGGTCTCTTCCTGATACAACCCCTGCTACTAATAACTTATCTTTTGGAAATCCATACCTTTTAATGTTTTCAAAGTTTTCTGTGTTTGACACAAAATCAAGTCCTATACCTTTTACAGGAAGGTTAACAAGTTTTTCATACGAAGATAGGCTTTCGTAGTAAGTTTGAACTATAACATCTAATTTATCAATACCTTCAACTACTTTTTTATAGATTTTTAATGCAAGGTCTACTTCTTTATCTGATAAATCAAGGACAAAGGCAGGCTCGTCAAGTTGAACTATTTTAACTCCTTCATCTTGGAGCTGTCTTAAAACTTGGTTGTAAAGATCTGCAAAGTAATCTAAAAAGTACTCAAACTTCTCACTTTCTGGAGCTTTTACCATCTCCATTAAAATAGAGCCTTCCTGTCTTTGATAGACTTTTGACAGATAAACAAATGTAAAAGGTCCTACTATCACAGGTTTTGTTTCTATTGATAGACTTTCTTTGATACTTTTGTAAGATTCTAATGGTCTATTTTTTTCAAGTTTTATATCTCCTGCAAGCTCTGGAACTATGTAGTGATAGTTTGTATCAAACCACTTTGTCATTTCACAGGCAATAGCATCATCACTTCCCCTTGCCATTGAAAAATATAGGTCAAGGGAGTCTTCAATCTTTTTAAACCTTTCAGGGATAACGTTAAACATAGTAGCTGTATCAAGGACAAAGTCGTAAAGTGAAAAGTCATTAGAAGGAACTATATCTATACCAGCTTCTAAAACTTTTTTTATTCTGTTTATATTAATCTCATGAGCTTTTTCAAAGAGCTGGCTTTTTGTAATCTCACCCTTCCAGTAAGATTCTACCACTTTTTTTAACTCTCTATTTTCACCTATCTTGGGATAACCAAAAACAGTTGTTTTCATTTTTTACCTCCTGCAAATGCAAATTATTTGCAAAAGTATACCATAATTTAAATTCAAATGCAAATCATTTGCAAAAACCTTGCAAAATACTTTAAATGATATAATATTTACTCACTTTAGATATTTTAGATATGGAGACATTATGAAAAAGTTAGTAATACCCCAAGGATATAAAACTACAAAACAGAGAAAGGCTATCTTAGAAGTTTTAGAAGAAAATATTACACCTATGCATGCAGAAGAAATATACTTTAAACTTAAAGAAAAAGGAATAGATATAAGCCTTTCAACTATATACAGAAATCTTGATATGCTTCAAAAACAAGGTTTAGTTGTTAAAGCTTACATGTTAAACGAAGATAAAGCAAGGTTTGGACTTTCTTCAAAAAAGAATTACTTAATCTGTCAAGAGTGTAAAAAGATAGTGATAATAGATAACTGTCCTTTTGAAAAATTTAAAGAAGAGCTTATAGAAGTCCACGGATTTGACATTTTAGGACATAGTATAGAAGTCTATGGAATCTGTCCAGAATGTAAAGAAAAAATCAAAAACGACGAAAAGCTTTTACAAGAAAATAAATAATTAAGAGCTCTAAAACAATAAGTAAATAGTGAAGATAGTAAACCTGCTGTTGATTTTGAGTAATGTTAAAAAAGTACTCTAAAGATTTATAAAAGGCAAAAGAAGCTCCAAGACCTAAAAGGTATCCTGACTGTTTATAAACATCAAGTATAGACAAAAGTTTTTTCTTTTTTAAAATAATCGTTTCAGTCCTTACAAGATAAGAACCAAACATAAAGGTTATTTGATAACCTGAGTATATAAACAAGGCTGTAGAGTAGGAAAAGGGCTTTAATAAAAAAGCTGTTATTACAAAAAACATTACAATCTCTACAAATAGAGATATTAGGAAAAATAGCCTAACATTCATAAGTTTTTCGTAAAACTTTGCTACTATCAACATTCCTAATGCAAGTAAAATACCGCCGATAGAAAATACAGAAGGTTGTAAAGGAGAGTAAATAGAAAACACTGAGCCGATAGACAGCCCTGCAAATAAAGAGTTTAAAAACTTGTATCTGATATAACTTTTAACGTCCATATTTTAAAAACTTCCGTTTAATCCTGCATATATAGACCTTCCAAACGACGCATAACCATAAACTGTTTGATAGTACTTATTTGTAATATTGTCAATCTTTAAATATGCGGATAGATATTTGTTTAACTTGATGTTTAAAGTTGTGTTAAGTATAGTATAGTAGCCAGTTTGAACATTGTTAGTATCTTTTCTTTTTCCTATATACTGTCCGTTAAAGTTTATAGAGATACTATCTACAGGGAAGGTTGTAATGTTAAAATCTATCTTTTCTTTAGGTCTTCTTGGTAGGTCTTTATCATTTTTGTCTTTTGCAGAAAGGTTTGTATATCCTATGTAAACATCTATATTAAAGTTTTTAAAAATATACCTGTAAGACATTTCATAACCTTTTATCTTTGAATCACCTGATATGTTAGCATACTTAAATGTATTTAAATTAAAATCTATCATATCAGTAATTTTATAGTGAAAGTAATCAAAAGAAAAACCTTTATAAGAAAAGCCTAAATCGTAGCTTTTTGTATTCTCTGGTTTTAAGTTAGGATTACCGTCACGACTGAAAAGTTGATAAAGAGTTGGGACGTTGTAAGCTGTGCCGTAGTTTGCAAGAATGTAAAAATCTTTGTTAAAAATGTACTTTCCACCAAACTTGTAAGTAATTTTATCAGAAAATTTACTGTAGTTATCTGACCTTACAGACTGGGATAAAACCAAGTCTTTTATCATTAGTATGTTTGTAATAAAGTATCCTGTGTTGTGGTATCTATTATTAAGATTTGAATCATTTTCTACAAAGTCTTGTCTTACAAATCCTAAATTTAAAAATGAGTTTTTTACATAATCTAACCTATACTTAAATCCTAACTCTTTTACTCTACCTTCATAACCATAACTTTTTATCCAGCCTTTAGGTTCATTATACTGCCTGTAAAAATCTGATTGATTGTAATATATTTGTGCTTGATAATTTTTTATCGTTTTTGTGTACTTAAAAGTGTAAAACTTTTCATTTATATGAGCTTTATTCTCTGCATCTGCAGGTTTAAACGTTATAGAATCAAATCCATCATAGTTAACTATTGCGTCAATAAATCTCATTGTAGACTCTACATTATCATTCTCAGTTATATTTAACCCTATTTTCAAGTTTACAGTATCATTTTTGTAAGGGTCTGGTTCCATTTTTAAATCTTTCCACTTTTTCCCATATGGTTCAACAGCTGATATAGATTGAGAATCTAATCTATGTAAGCCAAAAAGTAGGTATATTTTATCGTTTGCAAAAGAAAAAGTTGTTCCGTATCTTCTTGTTATATAACTACCGTATTCAAAGTAAGCATTTGAAGAAAAACCTTTCTTTGGTTTTTTCGTGATTATGTTTATCACTCCTGCCGTTGCGTCAGCTCCCCATACACCAGACTGAGTCCCTTTTATAATCTCTATCTGTTGAATGTCTGTAGCAAGAATGTGTTCAATCATAGCCCCATTTAAACCAGTTATATCATTTAGTCTTATACCGTCTAATAAAATTAAAGTTCTTATTGGTCCAAAACCTCTTAAATATAAAGATGTAGTTTGTCCGTATCCACCATTTGATACAAAAGAAATATCAGATATTTTAGTTATAACCTCTGTTAACGTTTTAGGTTTTATCTCTTGAAGCTCCTCTTGGGTAATAATATTTACAGGGGAAGTTGTTTGAGTTAAAGATGACCCTGTCCCGTAAGAAGACACTATATTTACCTCTTCCTGTGCCATTACAAACTTTGAAGTAAGTAAAGCCATAACCAGTAATCTTTTCAAAATTCTCCTCCTTATGCAAATGCAAATTATTTGCAATTATTATAACACACTTGTTTTATGCTATAATCTTTCTGTTTAATTTCATCTTTAGGAGAAGAATGGAATTACTCTTACTACTACTATTTTTATACATAATATATTTTGAATTTAGACCAGTTAGAATTATAAATCTTGATAAAGTTTCAAAAACAGACTTTAAAGAAATAAACTTATACAAATACAACGTTATAGCCCACGTCCATACCCAGTTTTCTTTTGATTCATTAGGCAAACCCTCTGATATAAAAAAAGCTATGGAAGAAAATAGCATAGACTTTGTTTTTATAACAGACCACGACAATACAGATTACAGCCTATTTGAAGATGATAGAATTTTTTCGGGAATAGAAAAAAACACCCCTGACGGAAGATTACTGCTCCTTGGCAATACACTTCCAGTTATATCTCATCCTCACAACTTTGATTTTGAACATTACAGATGGAAAGGAGAGTTTAAAGAAGGACATCTTTACGAGTTTATAGACATTAAAGATATAGTTGTGTGGAATAAGTTTATAACTGGATTAGCACTTATAAAAAATATATCAATATATCCTCTTACAAGGAATATAGTCCATAAGTGGAACAGTCTTATACCCATAGACAAATGGAGAAAACTTTATTGGGATAGGGCTAAACATCTAAACATAATAGGCGGACTTGACCTTCACGTAAAAGTTGTTTATCAAGAGAGAACTCACGGACTTTTAATACCTTCTTACAAAGCTGGATTTAAATGGCTAATAAACAAAGTTTACTCAAAACAACCAATAAGGACAAAACAAGAGATTTTAAAAGCCCTTGAAGATGGAAATCTTTATCTATCAATCAATCAAAACTTTATAGATATATACGGAGAAGATGAAGAAGGAGTAAAGATTTTAGGAGAAAGTTTAAAATCAGGTGGCAAGATAAACATAAAATCCCTAAAAAAAGCAGTTAATATTATCTATCACAACTGTGTTCCAATTTTGAAAACAGACACTTCAGAATTTTCTTTTAAAGTTGAGAAAGAAGGGGATTATCACTTGGAAGTTTACGAGTATGATTTTAAAATTTTCAACCTTTACTTTGGATTTAGACCTGTAGTATTAACAAACAAATTTAAGGTGATAAATTGAGAAAAGACTGGGAAGTATCTATAAAGTGGAATGTAAAACTGTTTTATCTGATAAATCAAAAAAGGTTTAAATTTTTAGACAATTTTTACAAGTACTTTTTTTATATGGGAAAGACTTACTCACTACCCCTATACTTTCTACTTTTTTATATTTTTACAGATACAACTGCCTTCAAACATCTTATAGTAAGCCTTATTATAACAGGAATACTTATGCCTACATTAAAGTATATCTTCAGACATAAAAGACCTTCTTCACTACTTGAAAATGTGTATCTACTTGAGCCTGTAAGTTTAAAAAGTTTTCCTTCAGCTGACAGTGGATACGTTGCTACTATATTTGGAGTATCTTTATTTTATGGAAGTTTGCCATTATCTGTAATACTATTTATTTTAATGATTTTAGTTGGTTATGGTAGAGTTTATATGGGAGCTCACTTTCCTTTAGATGTAATTACTGGTTATACTATAGGAATTTTATCTGCGGTAGCAGGATTTTATTTAATTTCTCATTTTTAAACTGTACAGAGCAGGGATTAAGAATAAAGATGTTATAAAGGAAGTTAATATTCCTCCAAGCATTGGAAGTGCCACAACAGATATAACCTCATAACCTGAGCCTTTTAGTAAAACAGCTGGGATTAAGCTTGCTAAGATTGTTATCATAGTCATAGTTTTTGGTCTAACTCTTTTAACAGAACCAGAATATATTTTACTTATAAATTCTTCTTTATTGACGATTTTAGATTCTTTTAATGCGTTAACTATATAAATAATCATAACTATTGTCATCTCTGCAGCTATACCAAGGAGTGCTAAAAATCCTGTAATACTTGCAATACTTAATTTGTATCCAAGTATATACATTGCTAAGAATCCTCCAAATACAGAAACAGGTAATGTGATTATAACTAAAAGTGTTTCAAATAATCTTTCGAAACTTAAATAAACTAAAACAAAAATTGTTATTAACACTAAAGGTATTATTAACTTTAAGTCATTTAAAGCTTCTTGCCAGTACTCAAATTGTCCGCTAAATTGATAATAGTATCCTGTTGGAAAATTTACCTCTTTATTAATCTTTTCTGTAGCGGTCTGTACTATTTTAGTAATATCTGCATTTTGTTTTGGTGTTATATACACATATGACACAAACAGACCATTTTCTGATTTAATCTCAGCTGGAGATGATGTTTTTTTTATCTCTGCAACGGCTTTCAAAGGAATAAATTTATCATTTAATGGTAATAAAACTTCTTCTGGATTTTGTCTTAAATCTCTTGGAATACCAAGAGTGATGTTATATCTTTCTCTACCATATATGTACACAGACACAGGAGTATTACCAAATAAATACTCAACAGTTTTTGCTACATCTTCTACTCTTAAACCGTATAGTCCTAATTTTTCTCTATCTGGAGCAATATCTAAATAAGTAGAGTAAGAGCTTCTTTCTGCAAAGACACTAATAACCCCTTCCATACCAGTTAAAGCCATTTCTACATTTTTTGCTAATTCGAGGGTTTGGTTAATATCAGAGCCATAAATTTTTATTCCAAGAGGAGTTCTTATACCTGTAGATATCATATCAATTCTTCCTCTAATTGGCATAGTCCAGCTGTTTACAACACCAGTAATTTGTAATGCTGTATCCAGCTGTGTAATTAAATTTTCATATGTCATTCCATCACGCCACTTTTCAGTAGGCTTAAGAGCTATAATAGTCTCTATCATAGATAAGGGTGCAGGGTCTGTTGGTGTATCAGCTCTCCCTGCTTTACCAAAAACAGTCTCAACTTCTGGAAAACTTTTTATTATTTTATCTTGTAGAGTAAGTAATCTTTGAGCTTCTTGAATAGATATACCTGCTGATGTAATAGGCATATACATTATTACACCTTCATTTAGCTGAGGCATAAACTCTTTTTGTAAATTTTTATATATAAGATAGTTTCCTACTATGGATACAGGTATCAGCATTAATATTAGATATCTGTATTTTAATGCAAGAAAAAATAAAGGAGTGTAGATTTTTATAAAAAACCTAACTACAGGATGTCTTTCTTCTGGAATAAACTTTCCTTTACCTAAGTAATAGATTAAAACAGGAACAACTATCAAAGAAAAAACAGAAGCTGTAAGCATTGAGAAAGTTTTTGTTAAAATCAGTGGCTCGAATAACTTTCCAGCCTGTCCTTTCAAAGATAATAAAGGAACAAACGAAACAGCAACAATCAGTAAAGCTAAAAATATAGGTTTTCCTACCTCAGAAAAAGATTCTTTTATTGCTTCTACTACTGATTTACCTTCTTCTCTTCTTTTAACAAATGATTCTATTAAAACGATTGATGCATCTACCATTGTACCTATTGCAATAGCTATTCCACCTAAGGACATTATGTTTGAACTTACATTAAAAAAGTCCATAAAGATAAAAGTAGATAAAACAGATAAAACTAAAAAGATTACAACTACAATACCCAGCGTTATACTCAACAAAAACAGTCCTATTACAACTACAACAACAAAAGATTCCTCAATTAAAACCTTTTTTAAGTGATTTATAGAGTCTTCTATAAATTTTGACCTGTCGTAAACAGGTATAATTTCTACATCTGATGGCAGACCACTTTTTAGAATATTTAATTTTTCTTTTACCTGCTGGATTGTTTTATAAGCGTTTGCATTTGACCTCATAATAACAACTGTGCCAACAGTATTTCCAAGACCATTAAAATCAGCAGTACCCATTCTTAAAGCTGGAGTTTCAATAACCTTAGCAAAATCTCCAATTTTTATTGGAACTGAATCTTTTACTTTTACTACAGTATTTTTCATATCATCCATAGATGATACATAACCTTTAGACCTAACTATAAACTCTCTGGAGTTATATTCTATATACTTTCCACCTGTTTCTTTATTTGTTTCTTTTAAGGCATTTATTATTTCTTCTAAAGACACATTAAACTGTAAACATTTTTTTGGGTCTAAAATAACTCTAAACTCTTTTTCAAAGCCTCCAACTGATACAACATCAGCAACATTTTCAACTGAAAGCAGTCCATACTTAAGATAAAAGTTTTGAATAGACCAAAGTTTATCTAAAGACATACTTTTTGAAACTAACACATACTGATATATCCATCCTACACCTGTAGCATCTGGAGAGAGTTCTATGCTAGCTTGAGGTGGTAAACTATCCTTTATAGAAGACAGCTTCTCTAAAACTCTACTTCTTGCCCAGTATAGGTCAACTCCATCTTGAAAAATTATATAAACTATAGAGTAGTTAGGCATAGAATAGCCTCTAACAGATTTAACCTTTGCAAGACCCATTAAGTTTGAAACAATAGGATAAGTAATTTGATTTTCTATTACTGAAGGCGATTGACCTATCCATTTTGAATACACAATAACCTGAGTATCGGTTAAATCTGGAATCGCATCTACAGGCATTTTTTTAATAGAGTATAACCCGTAAAAAAATATAAAAATACATAAAGATAAGATTACAAGCCTATACTTAATTAAAATGTCTATTAATCTATCCATTTTTTTAGTGAGTATGAGTATCTAATTTTTCAATTAAATCTCTTGTTATGTCTTTAAAAGAGTAAACTTTTTCTTTTTTAGAAAATTTTGTGGCAGATAGTTTTGTAGAGAATGGAGCTAAATCAGGTCCCATAGGTCCATCTTGAATAATTACGTAATAGGCTAATCTTCCATCAATCCACTTTCCAGTATTGTAATCTTTTACCCAAATCTCTGATGCTTTATCTTGATTTAAAAAGTAGAATTTCAAAATGTGCTTTGGACTTTCTGCAAATTTGTAAGAACCATCTTTTAGCTTCACCTGAGATAGAAGTTTATCTTTAGGACTTACACTCATGCCACATATAGGGCATCTTTCTTCTTTCTGAAGATCCTTTGGTTGCCCAAAGGAAGTAGTAATAACAACTAAAATAAGAGCTAAAATCCATCTCATACCTATATACCTCCTTAGTAAAGATTTTTAATTTGAGCTTCTGAGTCTAACAAAAAGTTTCCTTTTACCACAACTTTATCTCCTTCTTTAAGTCCTTCTAAGACTTGACAGTAATCTTGAACACATCTTCCAATTTTTACTTTCTTTAGAACATAGCTTCCATCAGAAGTCTCTAAGAATACAATCTGTCTATCACCAGTATCAACAACAGCCGATTCTGGAACAGCTAAAATCTTTCCTAACGGTTTTTCTATTAAAATATCTACCAGCTGATTTATCTTTAAGTCTTTAGGTTTTATAACCTTTATTCTACATTTAAACGTTTTAGATTCTTTGTTCGCCTCAGGGAAAATATAATCTATCTTTCCCGTTATACTGTCTTCAGACCCAACAGGAGTTATTAAAACTTCCATATTTTTCTTTACAGAAGATATATAAATGTATGGAATTTCTGCTATAATCCACAAAGTAGAAGTATCTACTATTTCATACGCAACCTCTCCTGATTTTATAAATCCACCGTCGTAAACTCCTTTTTTAGTTATTACACCATTTACTGGAGATACAATTACCTCACCTTTTCCAAGATACCTTAATTTTTCCAAAACCGCTTTCTCTAAATCTTCCCTGTTTAAGCTTTTAGCAAGTTTTAACTCCTCTTTTACTATCTCTAAGTCAGGACTAAGAACTTTTAAAAGTGGAGTTCCCTTTTTTATCTCTTCTCCTTCAAATCTTTCAAATGTATCTATCACCCAACCATCAGACCTTAATGTTATACTCTTTATCTTTGGTAAATCGTAGGATACATAACCAACGACGTTAAAACTCTCTGTCAAATCTTTATAGCCAACCTCTGCCACTTCAACGCCTATTTTTTGTTTATCTAACTGTATACTACCATTTTGTGTTTGTTTTTCACCACCAGGATAAAATGGAATATTAAGGCTGTATGTTAACTTTTTATCATCTAAAACAAAAATTACCTGCCACCCCCCTGCCATAGATATATTTACTGTAGCTTCATAAATATTTTCTCCTGTCTTTTTTAGCTGAGCATCTTCCCTCATCTCACCCATTCCTGGCATAGGAGGCATATAAAAGTAAACTTCTTTTATATTTTTGTTAGACTTTATAAAAATTTTATTTATGCCTACATCTAACGATATTTTAGTACCGTACACGATAATTTCTGTTTCTGTATCTTTTATAGAAAAAAGATAGTTTTCGTTGTTTTCTAATTTTATACTTTGTTTTTTATAAAAAAGGTTATATAGTAAAACACCAACTAACAACACTAAAAAGCCAATTATCAAATACTTAATTATCAAATGCTTTTTCATAAAATTTCCTCTAAATGAAATCTTAACTTTATATTTTCTAACTTTAAATCTAAAATCATTAGCTTAATCTGAAAAATCTCTTCAAGAGTTTTTAAAATTTCACCTGATTCTGACTTTCCATACTTTAAAGACAGTTCTATCGCATTTAACTGATTTCCTTTTTCTTGAAGCATTTTTTCATAGATATTAAGAATCTCTTTGTTTTTCTTATAAGTTATGTCTACAGTATGAAAAACATTTTTGATTCTTAACTTTTCATTTTCTAGCTGGAGCTGTTTTAACAGTTTTTCTTCTTTCTTTTGAAGTATGATTAAGTCTTCTTTCTTTGATTTAAAAATTGGCAAGCTTACACCTACTTTTAAAGTAAACATATCAGGTAAACCTTTTCTATACATATACTCTCCCA
Source organism: Sulfurihydrogenibium subterraneum DSM 15120 (assembly GCF_000619805.1). NCBI lineage: Bacteria > Pseudomonadati > Aquificota > Aquificia > Aquificales > Hydrogenothermaceae > Sulfurihydrogenibium > Sulfurihydrogenibium subterraneum. The sequence goes on from NZ_JHUV01000008.1 coordinate 94,375, forward strand.
TAAACTCAACATCTGGTAAGTACTCAACTTTAGACCTTTGTATCTCTTGGACTGTTTTTTCTATATCAGTTTGAATCTGTTTTAGGTATACACTTTCATCCATGTAAGATTTTTCAGGAATAGGTTCAAAATCTAAAGTTTTATCATCCCTTAAAGGATACTCTCCCCCTATTAGATAAAAAATCTTATTCTTAACAACTTCTCTTTCTTTACTTATCTCTTCTAAAATTTTTTGTGCTTCTAACATTTTTACATCCAAACTTAATAAGTCTTTAAGCTGTAATTTTCCATACTTGTAATTCTCTTCAAAAATTTTTTTGTATTTCCTGTATAAATCTATCTGCTGGTTTACAACTTCTTCTTTTCTAAAAGAATAGACAAAATCTGCATAATTCTCTTTTATTTGTCTTTTTAACTGCTTTTCAAAAATAGTCCTATTTAAATCTATCAGCTCCCTTTCTTTTGCAACTATCTTACTGTCAAGATTTCTCTTAATAGGTAATGGATACTCCTGAGATAAGCCTATCAAAAAACTACCCATAGGGTTGTTAGAAGATAAATAAGGTTTGTTAATCTCAAAATTACTAAATCCGACATATAATTTAGGATTAGGTAAAGATAAAACGTAGGATTGTTGCAAAGAGATTATATTTCTTTGGTGATTAAATTCTTTTAATTTTGGAGAGTTTTTTTCTGCAAAATTAAGTATGTCATCTAACTGACTGGCGAAACACAACTTATAAAAAAGCATAAATATGGTCAAGTATCTTTTCATAATTTTTAATTATTACAAAATCTCTATGTTAATTACAAGGATTTTATTTAACTGTTTTTTTCACCAAAAAATTAAATGGTATGTAATAATATTATCAACATTAAGTTTTTTTAGAGGTTTTTAAAACCGTTGCTTAAAAGTAATCTTGCAAACATCTTAACATTGATAAGGCTTATACTTGTACCTGTCTTTATAATTGCTTTATGGTATCAAAAACCTTTTATCGCTTTTGTTATATTTACAGTTGCAGGAATAACCGATGCTATTGATGGCTACATAGCAAGAAAGTTTAATCAAGTTTCACAGTTTGGGAAAATTGTTGACCCTATAGCAGACAAAACTCTGCTTGTATCTGCATTTATATTCATATTTAACTCTCAACTTCCAATAAAATTTCCTTTTTGGTTTGTCGTTTTAGTTATATCAAGAGATTTGTATATATTAGCAGGAAGTCTTTTAATTTACTTTATAAAGGGATACCTAAAAGTAAGTCCTTCAGTTTTTGGTAAAGCTACAACCTTTTTTCAGATTACAACAGTAATATACACCCTCTTATCAAATATTAATATCAATATTTATAACGAAGTTTTTTACGATACTATACTGGGAATTACGCTTTTATTTATGGTATTGTCAACTTTGACTTACACTTATGATGGATTTAGACAGCTTAATATGACTAATATTTTTTAATACCTCTTGACAAAATATAGCCAAATGATTATATCTAATTGTATGAAACCACAGGAAGTGATGGAAACTTTGAGAATATCCCAAAGTACTTTAAGAAGGCTCAGGAAAGAGGGGAAAATAAAGCAATCCGTTTACCAAAAGGCAATAAAGGATGTTATCGGGTAAAAGAGTTCTGACAGTAAGAGTAAGTGGAAAAGAGAGAAAGAAAAAGGTAAGGACTTTGCTTTTAGATCTTGCCCACTTCAGAAACCTGCTAATAATCCTTATCAGGAAATACAAAGAGTTTTATGGAACATATCCACTTCATCAGTCTATCCTTTATGGGCTTATTGCTAAAGTTTATACAGGTAAATATAAACAAGAGTTTGAAGAGGTTTTAAGAAACATCCACCAAAAGGAAGGACTAAGAGACCTTCTTGAGAGCTTGAAGGTGCAGAAAGAGAGGATAGATAACTCTCACTATATTCAATATCTTATCCGCCAGGTAATAAAAGACTTCACGAGCTTTTTCAAGTCTTTTAAAAGTTATAAAGAAAGCCCTCATAAATTCAAAGAAACACCTAAACCCCCTAAACCTAAGAAAATGAGATATCTGATAAACTTATCAGTTGAAGGAAACATTAACACTTTCAGGCAGGAAAAAGATAAATTAGTAATAAGACTTAAAAAAGGTGCATATCTTAAAGTTAAACTTCCCAGAAATTTCTCATATAGAGTTTCTTCTATAAGGCTCAAGCTTTTTGGAGATGACCTTTATGTAGATGTGGTCTATGAGCAAGAAGTAAAAAGAATAGAACCTAAAGGACAATACACAGCAGGCATAGACATAGGACTTGATGAAATGTTATCTGTAGTAAGTGAAAATCCCAGACTAAAAAGTTTCATTGTTTCAGGAAAAGAGATAAAGGCTTTCAATCAGTGGTTTAACAAGGAAAGAGCAAAGCTAAGAACTCAAATAGATTACCTGAAGAATGAGATAAAGAGTGAGAGCTATGAAAACACTGAAAGGCTTGAGAGAAAGTTAAAAGAACTTGAGATAAAGGAGAAAGTATTATCTGCGCACAGGAAAAGGTGGTTAGAGAACAATTTGCATAAACTCTCAAGAAAACTTGTAGATTTACTCTATGAAACAGGACACAAAGTCATTTACATAGGTAAGAATGCACTTGAAAGTAAAAATGGAATAAATCTTGGAAAGAAAACCAATCAAAACTTTGTCTTTATTCCCTTCAGGAGACTTGCGGAGATAATCAAATATAAAGCTAAGGAACTTGGAATAGAAGTTGTGGAGGTAGATGAAAGTTATACCTCAAAGACTTCTCCTTTTGCAGATATATTTAAAGTGAGAAAGACAAAGGATAAAACACTGTGTCAGGGTGAGAGAAAGGGAAACACATTTAAGGACAATGTCTTGAATAAGGTCTTTCATGCAGACCTTGTAGGAGCACTCAACATAATGAGGGTGGGAGCAAAGCTCCTAAAACTTGGTTTTTATGAAAGTCTTAAGATTTTCTTTGTAAAGCTCTGTAATCCTGTAAGACTTAAACTGATTGACTTCTTCTACAAAGTATCCTCCGAGTCCATGTGGATAGGGGGTAGTAAGCGAGAGGTATTAGCTCTTGCAGGGTGGATGGAAAAGTTAGGTCATTTGGATGCATTTAGTGTCTAAGACCTAATTTTTCTGTACCTGACAAAAAGTTAGAAAAAATCTCAAAGTTTTTTTCAAGATTTTCAATTGGAATGTACTCATTTTTTTGGTGTGCTTGTGCTGTATCTCCAGGACCAAAGTTTACAGCATCTATCCCATACATACTTAACCTTCCAACATCAGTCCAAGCCTGTTTTGCTTCTACTTCCAAATTAAATCTATTTATCATCTCTTTTAAAATAGGGTTATCTTTACAAACTTTTCCTGCGGGAGATACATCTGTAAACTCTACTTCTGCCTGTCCTTCTACAAAGTCTATAAGTTCTTTTTTTGCTTGGTCTATCGTCTTACCAGGTGCAAATCTGTAATTTAGATTTATTTTAAACTCATCTGGAATTATGTTTCTACCTCCACTATACTCTACCATAGTAGCGTTTAAAACTTCATAGTACTTTAAACCTTCAAAGTCATACTCTTTTCTACCAAAGTTGTAAAGCTTTTCTAAAAGTTTGTAAGCTTTATGTATTGCGTTGTCTCCTTCCCAAGGTCTTGCAGAGTGTGCCCTCTTTCCTTTAAACTTAACCCAAGCATGCATCGTCCCAAGACAGCCCATCTGTATCTTGTTATTTGTAGGCTCTAAAGCAAAGGCAAGGTCAGATTTTTGGATAATATTATATCTCTTTAAAAGAGGTTCTAAACCGTTTGTTTCATAAGGACCTTCTTCTTTTTCATAAAAAACGTATATAAGATTATACTTACTCTCTTTTTTTGAAAATAATTCAGCCAGTACCATCATAACGGCAAGTCCACCCTTCATATCACTTGCGCCAAGTCCGTATATCTTGCCATCAATAATCTGCCCTGTAAATTCATTTATTCCAGGAACTGTATCTAAATGTCCAAGTAGAGTTATAGTTTTTTTATCAGAATTTAAATCGTTGTAAGCAATTATAGAGTTGTTGTGTCTTATGATGTTTTTTAAGAATCTTTTTAAAAAATTTTCTACAAAATCTGCTATTTCCTCTTCATTATCTATTACAGAGGGAATGTTAACAAGGTCTATGGTGTATTTTACGAGTTTTTCTTTCATAATTGAATTTCTTTTGAGTATCCTAATTTTTCTGATAACTCTTCACTTGCTTTTAAGAAGCTTTCTTTTATCTTACCGTGTAAAAGATTAAATGATAACCTAAAAGAGGGAGCTGATAGGGTTAAAGCAGCTACTACATCTCCACTATAATCTCTAATAGGAACGGATAAACATCTAACTTCTTTTTCCCACTCTTCGTTATCAATTGCATAACCTTTTTTTCTAACTTCTTCCACCTCTTTCAAAAGCATATCTTTATCTGTAATTGTATTTTCTGTGAATTTTTCTAATTTTACTTCTTTAAAAAACTCTTCAATCTCTTCTTTCTCCATAAATGCAAGATGAACTTTTCCAGATGCAGAGGCATACATAGGAAGTAATCTTCCTACCCTAGATTTAACCACGACATTTTTTTCAACTTCATAAACATCTATATAAACTATTTCAAATCCACTTCTTGTAGCAAGATAAACATTTTCTTGAAATTCTTCTGCAAGTCTTTGTAAAAATGGCCTTGCTTGTCTTCTGATTTCAGAGTGAGACAGATAAGAATGACCAAGTTCAAAATTTTTTATTCCAAGAGAGTATATTTTTTTCCTTTTATTAAGGTCTAAATATCCTCTTATGACTAATGTTTCTAGTATTTTTTCTAAGGTTGTAGGAGATATATTGAATTTTTCTTCTAAGTCTTTGATTCTTACAGATTGTCTTCTTGCAACATAAAAAAGTACATCAAAAGCTAAATCTACATTGTGTACTATATAATCTGACTTTTCTCTTTTACGATGCATTTTCAACTCTAATGTATTATTAAGCGGAGCCGACGGGATTCGAACCCGCGACCTCCTGCGTGACAGGCAGGCGTTCTGGGCCGAGCTGAACTACGGCTCCGTCTTCTTTTATTTAGTGGGCGGTAGAGGATTCGAACCTCTGACCCCCTCCTTGTAAGGGAGGTGCTCTGGCCAGCTGAGCTAACCGCCCAAGCAATAACAGGTAAATATAATACTACATTTTAACGATGCTGTCAATAGTTTTTTATATTTTCTTCAACATTCTTTAAGTGTTCTTGGTAATTATCTGAAAATATGTGCCTTTTTTTATCATTTGACAAAACGTAATAAAAATAATCTGTCTTTCGAGGATTGAGTGTAGCTTTCAGTGATGAGATACTAAAATTACAGATAGGAGTAGGGGGTAAACCTTTGTATTTATAAGTATTAAAAGGTGAGTCAATTTTCATATTTTCTTTCGTTAGATTGCCAGAGTAAATGTTTTTCAACCTTAAAGCGTATATAACTGTTGGGTCTATATCTAATTTCATGTTAGCTTTTAAACGGTTGAATATCACAGATGCTATAATTGGTTTTTCTTCAGGTAAATAGGTCTCTTTTTCTATTAAAGAAGCTATTATCATAGCTTCATAAAAAGTTATTCTCTTTTTATAAAATTCTGAATAATCTTTTGATTCTACTTTTTCTTTATAAGGTAAGTACTTTTTTTTAAAGACCTCTAAAAATTTGGCAGTAAGCGTTTCTGCCGTTTCATTTTCATCTACTCTATAACTCTCAGGAGGAAAGTACCCTTCAAAAGAATCTCCCACAAGTCCGTATTTTTTAACATTTTCCTTATTAAAGACAAACTTTATAAAATCTTCTTTTTTTATTATTTTCTCTTTTTCTAACTTTTCTGCGATGTCAAGAAGATTATCCCCAGGTATTATAGTAAAAAGTCTTAGCTTTACTTCCCCTTTAGCTAACTTTTCGTAAATATCTTTTAATGAATATTCTCCTTTAAACTGGTAAGTTCCAGCTTTTAAAGTTTTATCTTTATGAAGTTTAGTATAGATAAAAAATAAGTACTTGTTGATTATTAATCCTTCTTTTTCTAAAATTTCTCCTATTTCAAGTGTAGATGAACCTTTTGGAATAGTGATTTCTTTGTTTATATAGACCTTTTTGTTTAAAAGAGTTAACGAAAACAAAATAAGAATTAGAACTACTATAAAAGATGAAATTAATACCTTTTTCATTTACCAAAAAAAAGACTGTCTAAATATGTTTGAAGAATGAAAACAGCTGATAGGCTATCTATATACTCTTTCATATTTTTCTTCTTTTTAGTTTGGGAAAGATGTTTTTCTGCTAAAGATGTTGTAAATCTTTCATCAATGAATACTATATTTATGTTAGGAATGTACTGTTTTAGCTTTTCTGCAAAATCTTTTGTATACTCTACTTGTTGACCTTGTAAACCTTTTAGGGTTATTGGAAGTCCTATAACTACAGTAGATATATTCTGACTTTCAATTAAGGATTTTATATTTTGAAAAACATTTTCATCATTTTTAATGTAATCTAAAGGTTTGGCAGTTATACCAAGGGGGTCGCTTACAGCAACCCCAATTCTTTTTGTTCCTATATCTAAAGCTAGGATTCTACTCAAGATGCTGTAGTTTCTTCCTTTGAGGATATTCCAGCTATTTTATAAAGCGGACAAAAACCTGTTATTGCGGTAAGTAGTAAAACTACACCTACAAAAGTAGCAACAACAAATATTCCACCTTTTTCTACACCGAGGTATACCAACATCGTTCCTACTAAAACTCTTACTAAAACATCCCATAAAGCCATTGTTTATCCCCCTTTATAAAGTAATTAAAGTCTCAACGTCTTCGTATCTGGCAACTTCATCAGGATGGGCAATTCTTCCAAGTACTGCAGATGCTGCAGCTACTGCAGGGCTTGAAAGGTAAACTTGACTCTTTGGATGACCCATTCTTCCTACAAAGTTTCTATTAGAAGTAGATAAACATACCTCTCCTTCTGCAAGTATTCCCATATGTCCTCCAAGACAAGGACCACATGTAGAAGTACTTATTAAACATCCTGCATCTGCAAGAATCTCGAGTAAACCTTCATGAAGTGCTTGTTTGTATATTTGGTCAGAAGCAGGTATAACTATACATCTAACTTCAGGATGAACTTTCTTTCCTTTTAATATAGCTGCTGCTATTCTTAAATCAGAAAGTCTCCCGTTTGTACAAGAGCCTATAAATACTTGATCTATATGTGTTCCCGCAACTTCGCTAACAGGTTTTACGTTAGAAGGAAGATTTGGACAAGCTACAACAGGCTCTATTTTATTTGCGTCAAATTCATACTCACAGCAGTACTTTGCATCTGGGTCTGATTTGTATATTTTAAATTCTCTGTTTGCCCTTTTTCTAACCCATTCTATAGTTTTTTCATCAGCTTCTATTACTGCATTCTTTCCACCAGCTTCTATTGCCATATTGGCAATTGTAAGTCTATTATCAATATCTAAAGCTTTTATAGCCTCTCCATGATACTCCATTGCTTTGTAAAGAGCTCCGTCAACACCAATCTTTCCAATAACAGTAAGAACAAAATCTTTACCACCAACCCATTTTTGAGGTTTTCCGTAAAAGGTAAATTTCATAGTTTCTGGCACTCTAAGCCATGTTTCTCCTGTAGCCCATATATAAGCTATATCAGTAGAACCTACCCCTGTAGAAAAAGCACCTATTCCTCCGTATGTACAAGTATGAGAGTCAGCTCCTATCACAAGGTCTCCCGGAACAACAAAACCTTTTTCCGGAAGTAAAGTGTGCATTACTCCACTGTCTTGACCTTCAAAGTAGTTTTTTATACCCATTTTTTTTGCAAAGTCTCTTGATATCTTAATCTGCTGAGCTGATAGAATATCTTTTGGTGGGAAAAAGTGATCCATAACTAAAGCTATTTTATTTGGGTCAAAAACCCTGTCTATACCATACTTTTCAAGTTGTTTTATAGCAAGTGGAGCTGTAATGTCGTTTGCGATTGCCAAGTCCACTTTTACTGTTACTAACTCACCAGGTTCAACGTAATCTTTTCCTGCATGAGCTGCTATTATCTTCTCAGTTATTGTCATTCCCATAATAAATACCTCCTATATAAAAAGTATAAATAATTATAACAGACCTTTTATATTATTATAAATTTGGATAGTTGCATCCGACTTGTTTAATGTATAAAAATGTAAACCTTTTACACCATTTTTCAATAAGTCTTCACACTGCTTGGTAGCAAATTCTATACCTGTTTTTTTAGTCTCTTCTGGATTATCTGCATACTTTTCAAAAAGTTTTACTACTTCTTCTGGTATAGTAGCACCACATAAAGATGCAAACTTCCTTATCTGGTTAAAGTTTGTAATTGGCATAATACCCGGAATAATGGGAATTTTTATACCTGCTTTTTCACATCTGTCTAAAAAATCGTAAAAGTAAACATTGTCAAAAAACATCTGAGTAATGGAAAAACTAGCTCCGGCTTCTACTTTCTGCTTAAAGTAGTAAATATCCCTTTCAAGGTTTGGACTCTCTGGATGCCCCTCTGGATAAGATGCTACAGCTATACAAAAGTAATCTTGGAAATTATATTTAATAAAAGATACTAACTCAGATGCATACTTGCAACCGTCAAAAGGAATATCTTTTTTATCAAAAGACATAGGTATATCTCCCCTCAAAGCTAATATATTTTCAATGCCAATGTTTTTATAATCTTCAAGTATCTGTCTAATTTCTTCTCTTGAATGTCCTACACAGGTTAAATGTGCCATAACTGTTAGACCTGTTTCTTCATGAATTTTTTTTACTGTATCTCTTGTTTTTTCTCTTGTACTTCCTCCAGCTCCATAAGTAACAGAAACAAAAGTAGGATTGACAGGTTTTAATTCCTCAATAGTTTTAAACAACGCATCTTCTAATTCTTTTGTTTTTGGAGGAAAAAATTCGAAAGATATAGATATTTTTTCTTTTTTTAACTTATCTATTATTTTCATAAAGCAACCTCACAAAAGTTTTCCTTTTATTGTAATAAAACAGTTGCACATAATCAACTGATATGGTATATTATTTATCTCTAATGTGAGTCGCTAGCTCAGTCGGTAGAGCACCGGTCTTTTAAACCGGTGGTCCTGGGTTCGATTCCCAGGCGACTCACTTCAAAACGAATATGGCCCCATCGTCTAGCCTGGCCTAGGACACCGGCCTTTCACGCCGGCGACACGGGTTCGAATCCCGTTGGGGTCATCTTCTATATAAATCTTTGATAATCCTCTTTTGGTCGGTTAGCTCAGTTGGCAGAGCACCTGCTCGACACGCAGGGGGTCAGAGGTTCAAGTCCTCTACCGACCATTTCACTTGTCAAAAAATAATTTTGTCATTATATCTATATTAGAATAAAATTTAGAGGAGGGTTTATGTCATGGAAAGAGTAATTGTAATTCGTGAAAAATCAAAAATTTTACTTTTAAATCCATTAACAAATGAAATTAAAGGTCAGTTTAACACTGTTTCAGAAGCTGTTAAATATGCGATTTTAAATAACTTTGAACTTCCAGAGCAAGCTTTTGACGGTTCATTTATTAAAGAAAATGTAAATTTCATTTATTTTAATGGAAAAGACTTTGAATATGCAAATGGAGATTTGCTTACTGATGCAAAAAGATGTTTACAGTGTGGATGGATTGCAAGAAGTAGCGAAATCATTGATGAACTTGGTAATTCTCATGAATGTTATAAATGTTTAAGATGTGGATTTATAGAAATGTGTACTCCTATCCCTGAGGAAATGGCTGAAGGAGAATAACTACCAGTATCTTATCCTGCCTGTGTCTATATGAACAAATCCAGAGGATGGGTAATATCCCACTCCTCCTGCTTTTAAAGATTTTGCTGCATCTCTAAGGGTAGAAAGTGGAATTCCTTCTATATTAATATCTATAGCTCTTCCTTCTAAATGTAAGCTATGTTTTGCCACACCAGAACTTTTTTCTCTTAAAAGGTTGTTAGTTTTTGGAGATCTATATCCTGAAATTATATTTATTGGTTTGTTTTCTACTTCCAAAACTTTTCTTAATACATATATAGTATCTAAAAGTTTTACATCAATAGGTTTAATCTCATTAACTCTAAAATCTCTTAAAATATAAAAAATTTTTTTTAAAGATTCTTCGTTATAATTTCCCCTGAAGCAATAAACTTCTTTTAAATACTCTCCAGTATGAATATTATAAAAATATAATAATCTTTCTTCATCATAGATACTATTAATCACTCTGGCTAAAGAACTTTTTGGGAAAAAAGAAAATACTCCAAAACAACCCATATACTTAAAAAAATCTCTTCTATTCATCATCCTTCTTTAACTTTTCAAGAATTTTTTTATCAAATCTATATATGTCTTCATAGAAAAAAATTTTATCATTTTTAACCTCAGTAGTAAAGTAAAAGATGTAAATAATAACATCCTTATTTATTTTTAATTGCATCGTTTTACCAGAATTAATGATATCTAAAATATTTTTTTCTTCTTCATTTAAAAGGTAGGAAGCTAAAAGTAATGCATTTTCCAACCTAATACATCCAGAACTAAAAGCACGTTTTACCTTTAAGAACAAATCTTTATAGGGTGTATCATGTAGATATACACCAAATGGATTTTTAAAAAATATTTTTATTCTTCCAAGAGAGTTTTTATCACCTGGAAGCTGAACTAGGTTAAAAGGGAAAAAGTATTCATTATAAAGATACCAGTTTATCTTTTTGTAATCTATATACTTCCCTTCATACAATACTTTGAAATTGTATTCTTCAAGATAGTTTGGATTTTTTTTAATTTTTGGAAGCAGGTCTTTTACCGCTATCTTTTTAGGAACATACCAAAAAGGATTTAATATAACTTCAGTTACCTTCCCAAAATATATTGGAGTTGGTCTAAAATCTTCAATATAATTTTTCCCGACAATCACTTTCATTTCTAAAATTTTTTTATTATTCTGATAATACTTAAGATAAAAAGATGGAATGTTTATTTCTATCCTTTCTGGAGCTAAGGTTTCTGGTAGCCATCTATACTTTTCAAGATTGACTTTTATAATTTCTATTCTTTCCTGGACAGATCTATTTAGTTCATATCTTGTTTTAGGACCAACTACTCCATCAGGATCTAACAGATGTCTTTCCTGAAAAGATTTAACGGCTTCTAACACTTCTTCATCAAAAAGGTCTGATTCTAAATTTTTCTGGTTTTTATAATCTCCATACACAAAAAGAATCTTTTTCAAATTCTTTACTTCTTGACGTTTTGAGTTAAGATGAAGTTTGCTTCTTATTTTAGGTAACTCATTTTTAATAAGGTAATACTCTCTTAAAATTTTTTTTAATTCTTTATACTGCTGAAATTTAGGTTCGCAAACCTCTTCGATTTTAGCGATATCAGATGTTTTTAAGATTTTTACAATATCATTGTAAGGAAAATCTTTTTTAACAACGGTATTCCATGTGTTAAAAATTTCTCTTGGATTTACATTACCGTAATATAAATCTTTACAGTATTTAATTAGTGTTTTTGTAAGGATTATATCATCTAGCTTTTTATCAGACTTTAGATTCACATTATAATCATCGGGATTTAAGCCGTTAAGATAGCTTGCTTGTAAAAGAGCAAGGAAGTTTTCTACTTTTTCGCTCTCTTCCCAAAAAGGTTTATTCTCGTTGAGTTGATACAAAATTTCAACATCTTTATCTATTAAGCCAGAAAAAGAATTTTTACTTTCAGCTTTTAAGGAAAAAGCTATTGAAAATAAAAAAAATAAAACTGATGACAGCTTAAACAAATTTTTAAATCTTTTCTTCAACTTTTTCCTTTTTTACTACCTCTGCTTCTATTTCTTTTGGCTTAACTACTTTTTCTTCTTCTTTCTTTTCTTCACCTGAAAAAGCTTGTTTGAAACTTCTTATACCTTCCCCTAAACCTCTACCTATCTCGGGAAGTTTTTTTGCTCCAAAGAGCAAAACAAGTATTCCAAATATAATAAGTAACTCTGGTAATCCTATTGAACCCATCATAAACCTCCTAATTAAATTTTTTTAAGCTTTTTAATCTCTTCTAATACTTCATCAATAGATTCTTCTATTCTTTCTGGTTTCCAAATTTTCACAATATAGCCTTTTTCGTTAACAAGTATTCCTGTCCTTACTATCTTTTCCTTCTCTATTCCATTTACATTAACCTTTTCATACGCACCTAATCCTTTTATAACAGTTAAAGTTGGATCTGATAAAAGCTCAAATGTTATGTTGTGATCTGATTTAAATTTTCTATGAACTTCAACAGGGTCTTCACTTATCCCAACAACAATTACTCCTAAAGATGAGATTTTTTCCAAGTTTTCCTTAAATGGGCATTCAGATCTGTTACATCTAAATTTTTCATCTGTTGGATATATGTATATGAAAATAGGTTTGCCATTCCCTAAAAGTTGATTTAAAGAAACTTTTTTGTCTTCTGCATTAAGTAGCTCAAAATTTTGGATTATTTCTGCCATGTTTATTCTCCTTTAATTTCTATCTGTTAATTAAAAATTTTAACACAAAGCAAAAAAAAAGCAAATTTCTTGATAAATGTTTTTATGGTATCATATTTTTCTTATTGAGAATTGTTTTTAAATTATTGGAGGATACTATGGAGAAGTTGATTATATTTGATACAACTTTAAGAGATGGAGAGCAAGCTCCCGGATTTTCTATGACAGTTGAAGAAAAAGTAAAAATGGCTTTACAACTTGAAAAGTTAGGAGTAGATGTTATTGAGGCAGGATTTGCTGCAGCTTCAGAAGGAGATTTTGAAGCTGTAAAAAGAGTAGCAGAAGAGATAAAAAATGCTAAAGTTTGTTCGTTGGCACGAGCATTACAGTCTGATATAGATAAAGCAGGAGAAGCACTTACACCAGCTGAAAATAGAAGAATACATACATTTATAGCAACATCTCCAATCCATATGCAGTATAAATTAAAAATGTCACCAGATGAAGTTGTAGAGAGGGCTATTGCAGCTGTAAAGTACGCTTTAAAATACACAGACGACGTTGAGTTTTCAGCAGAGGACGCTTTTAGGTCGGAAAGAGAGTTTTTATACAGAGTTTTTGAAGCTGTTATAAAAGCTGGAGCTAAAACTATAAACGTTCCAGATACTGTAGGTTATGCCATTCCAGAAGAGTTTGGACAGCTTATAGCAGATATAAAAAACAACGTTCCAAATATAGACAAAGCTGTTATAAGTGTTCACTGTCATAACGACCTTGGTTTAGCAGTGGCAAACTCTCTATCAGCTGTAAAAAACGGAGCAAGGCAGGTTCACGCTACAGTTAACGGTATTGGAGAAAGAGCAGGAAATGCAGCTGTAGAAGAAGTAGTAATGGCTATAAAAGTCAGACACGACTACTTTAAAGGTATTTACACAACTGTAAACACAAAAGAGATATATAAGACAAGCAGATTACTTTGTAGAATCACTGGAAGTTTTGTCCAGCCAAACAAGGCAATCGTAGGAGATAACGCCTTTGCCCATGAAGCTGGTATACACCAACACGGAATATTGGCGCATAGAGAAACTTACGAAATAATGAGAGCTGAAGATGTTGGAGTTCCTAAATCAAAAATAGTATTGGGAAAACACTCAGGAAGACACGCATTTAAAACAAGACTTCAGGAGTTGGGATACACCAATCTAACAGATGCAGAGATAGACTCACTATTTATAAAGTTTAAAAAACTTGCAGACAAGAAAAAAGAAGTTTTTGATGAAGATATAGAAGCATTGATATTAGAAGAGTTTTCTTTCTTTGAAAATAAAGTAAAAGTAAACTACTTCCACGTCGTAAGTGGAGATAACGTTATACCTTCAGCAACAGTGAAAATAGAAAAAGACGGAGAAGAAATTGTATCCACAGCTTCAGGCGATGGACCGATAGATAGCGTAATTAATGCAGTAGAGAAAGCCTTGGATATAAAAGGAAAGCTCTTAGATTACACTATAAGATCTTTATCTTCAGGTAAAGATGCTATGGGAGAAGTTAGAGTATTGGTTAGATTTGATGATACAGATTATGTTGCCTCTGGAAAAGGAACATCAACAGACATTATAGAAGCAAGTTTAAAAGCTTACGTTGATGCTTACAATAAATACACTGCAAGAAAGGCATTTTTACAAAAAAGGATATCAGAAGGAGTGTAAATGAGAAAGCTATTTGTACTCTTATTTTTTATTTTAATTTTCGGTTTAGCTTATTTTAGCGGAATTCTAAACTTTTCAAAACCAATAGTAGAGTACAAAGGTTTAAACTCTTTAGGTAGTGAAGGTATTATTGATGTTAATGTAAAAGATGAAAAACCGGGTCTAAACAGCGTAGAGGTGTTTTTAAAACAAGGAAATCAAATTGTAAAAATATACAGCACTAATTTAGACGGTAAAAAAGAGGAAGAGATAAAAATTAAAGTAAATCCAAAAAGTTATGGATTTTTAGAAGGTAAAGGAAGCATAATAGTAGAAGCAACAGATAAATCCTTACTTAAAAACAAAGCTATATTAGAAAAAGAAATTAACTTTGATTTTACGCCACCTACCATCTCAATAGTAAATTACACTCAAAATATGATAAATGGTGGAACTGGATTTGTATTTTTCCAATCTAATGAAGAACTAAAAGATGCAAATGTTAATGTAGGTGAGGTTAACTTTAAATGTTTAAAGATAAATCAGACTTATATCTGTCCTTTTAGCATTCCATACTACTTTGATAGTGTAAAACCTATAATCTTGAACGTATCTGATTATGCAGGAAATGATATAAAGCAAGGTTTAGGAATAAATATAAAATGGATAACTTATGCAAAATCTATTTTAGATATAGATGATAACTTTATAGAAAATAAAGTAAAACCATTGTCAGATAAAAACTTTAACAATCCAGTTGACCTTTTTAGGTATGTAAACGTAGAAATTAGAAAAAGAAACGAAGATTTAATACACAAAAAATCATCAGAATGTAAAAACTTAAAACCTATGTTTGAAGGAGAATTTATATATTTGGAAAACTCAGCCAAACTGGGTGGTTTTGCAGACTATAGAAAATACAGGTATAACGGTCAAATAATAGAAGGAGCAGACGCATATCACAAAGGATTTGATTTTGCTTCTGTAAAAAATGCCAATGTTAAAGCTTCTAACAATGGAGAAGTTGTTTTTGCAGGATTTTTAGGCATATACGGAAACAGTGTAATAATAGACCATGGTTTATGTGTCTATACTCTTTACTCTCACTTAAGCCAGATTAATGTTAAAGAAGGACAAAAAGTAGTCAAGGGACAACTTATCGGAAAAACAGGAGCTACTGGTTTAGCCGTGGGAGACCACTTACACTATGGTGTTTTAGTAAACGGTATAGAAGTAAACCCTGTAGAATGGTTTGATATAAAATGGCTAAACACAAGATTCTACGATACATACAAAACAATAGGAGGTGAAAAGTAGATGAAGTTTTTCATTGACACAGCAGATATAGAAGAGATAAGAAAAGCCAACAGTTTAGGATTTTTAGACGGAGTTACCACAAACCCTACATTGATAGCAAAAACAAAAAGACCATTTATGGAAGTTGTTAAAGAAATTCTAAGTGAAATTCCTGATAAACCTGTGAGCCTTGAAGTTGCAAGCACAGACTTTCAAGGAATGGTAAGAGAAGGTGAAAAATTAGCAGAACTTGGAAAAAACGTAGTAATAAAAATACCAATGACTGTAGAAGGATTAAAAGCTGTAAAATATTTTGAAAGCAAAGGAATAAAAACAAATGTAACACTTGTTTTTTCACCTGCACAAGCACTGCTTGCTATGAAGTTAGGAGCTTCTTACATATCACCTTTTGTAGGTCGTTTAGACGATATAAGCCATACAGGAATGGATTTAATAAGGCAGATAAAGACAATAAAAGAAAACTACTGTTTTAAATCAGAAATAATCGTAGCATCTGTGAGAAATCCGATACATGTTCTTGAATCTGCAATAATAGGAGCAGATATAGCAACAATACCTTACAATGTAATATCTCAACTTGCAAAACATCCATTAACAGATATAGGATTAGAAAGATTTTTAAAAGACTGGGAAAGTGTACCAGAAAAACCTTTTTAAAGATGAAGTACCGAAAAAAAGGTATAAAAAGAGAGCATTCAATAATAGAAGATTTTGAGAAAGACCTACAGACCCTCGTCGAAGAGGGTCTTATAAAATCAGCAATTCCTGGTAGAATATACACAAGTCCGAAAGCACAAAGCGGTAGAAAGGTAATAACTTACCAGTATGATACAGAATCGGGAGCAAAACTACTAATAAAAAAAGGTTCAACTGTTCAAGAAGTGTTTGTTATTACAGATAAAAGAGAAGAGTTAAAAGAGTATGTAAAAACTAAATATATTATATAAGTTATTAAAATTCAAGTATTTTTTTCTTAAATTTATCCTATTAATTCTACCACAAAATTTTTTATTGTCAAAAATTTTTTTCTATTATCTATTAAAAATTTTTAATATAATGAAAACCCCAAAATAAAATAAAAGGGTTAAAATGGAAAGCAAGGAAATTTTCACAAACAAAATATGGGTTAATGTCCTTGCTGATTTGAAGGAAAAAGTGGATGAAAACACATATTCCTTACTTTCTGGATTAGATAATGTAGAAATCAAAAACAACAGTTTATATATATATACACCAGATAATGTATATAAAACATGGATTTTAGCAGATTTGTTAGAAGATATAACTTCATCTGCTAAAAAAGTGATAGGACAAGATGTTAATATCAAAGTTATTTCATTAAAAGAGATAAAAAACCAAAAAAAAGAGGAAGAAAAAAAACAAGAAGACAAAAACTTTTACGGATATCTAACTTTAAATCCAAAGTTAACTTTTAAAAACTTGGTCATAGGAAATAACAATAAGGTTGCATACCAATCATGTATAGCAGTGGCAGAAAATCCCGGAAAAATATTTAATCCACTTTTTATTTATGGAGATGTTGGTCTTGGAAAAACTCATATGTTACATGCTACTGCATACCATTTACTAAAAAGAAATCAAAATGCAAAAATAATATATACAACAGCAGACACGTTCGCATCTGAGATGTTTTCTTATATCCAAAAAGGAATGATTTTAGAGTTTAGAAAGAGATACAAAGATGTTGATTTACTACTGATGGATGATATTCAATTTCTTGTTGGTAAAGAGAGAACTCAAATTGAGTTTTATCACATATTTAACATTCTTTATACTACAGGAAAACAGATTATACTATCATCAGATCAGCCACCAAATAGTCTTAGAGGTATAGAAAAAAGATTAATAAGTAGATTTAATAGCGGCTTAATCGTGGAAATAACAAAGCCAGACTTAGAAACAAAAATCAGTATAATAAATAAAAAGGCAAGTGAATACAACATAGCAATACCCCGAGAAGTTGCAATCTTTTTATCAAAAATAGTAAACTCAAGTGTTAGAGAACTTGAAGGAGCTGTTAAAAGATTAAAGGCATACTGTGAGATAATGGGAAGACCATTAAACCTTGAAACAGCAAAAACAGTTTTAAAAGATATTGTAGAGCTGAAAGAAATTAAACCTATTTCTGTAGAAACTATTATAGATGAAGTTTGCAATTACTTCAAAATTGATAAAAAAGATTTACTTAGTGATAAGAAAAATAAAAACTTGGTCATTGCAAGGCAAATAGCTATGTATTTATCAAAGACCCTTACAGAAGAGTCATTGTCCTCACTATCTACATACTTTAAAAAGAAAAATCACTCGACTATTATAAGTGCTTGCAATAAAGTAGAAGATTTAATTGATAAAGATAGAAAATTTAAGTTGATAGTAGACTTTCTAAAAGATAAACTTATTGCATCATAATAAGGTTTAGTATATCATCTTCGTCAAGAACAAATTCTTTATAGAAAATAACTAAACAAAAATTACCAAATTTTTTACTAAAAATATATTTAAAACCTAATTCTTTATTTATTTCATTATTTACATAAAGTTTATCATCACATAATTTTTCAGTAATAAAACTATAATCCAACTCACAACCATACTTAAAATAATCATTTTTTTCCAAATCATACACTATTATACAGTCAGCGTTTAATATATCGTACAAAAACTTACCAAAAAACATAGGAGATATTTTACCTTTTTTAAAAAGGTTTAATGTTGTTGAAACTTCGTAGTATTTTTTATAAAACTCTGATTTAGATTTACATTTTAGGAAGTTTAAAAAACTCTCTTGGGCAGTAGAAATTTTTTTTGATACTAATTCATTTAAATTTTTATTTAAATAAACGTTTTTAATAAGAAACAAATTTACACCGATAACAAAAGATACATAGAAAAAATCATAGAAGTTCGTTTGGTAAAAATTATAAACAACAACGGGCATAGTTATTAAACTTAAGAATAAAATATGTTTTAAGTTATTTTCAGGAATCAAAAGAAGATAGTAAAATAATAAAAAATAAATGTTTCCTGTCGCATATGAAAAGTAAGTAAGCATAACAAGATCAGAGGTATAAACGAAAAATTTTAAAAATTTATGTTGTAAAAGTGGACTGATTAAAAAAGATCCAACCGTATAAGCCAAAATTAAAAATAAAAGAGGATATTTGTAATCATAGTTAAAAAAATAGACATATCCGACTAAAGTTAATGATATTAAAAGTTTTATAATAAAGTTTAATTTATATATCATTATAATACCCTATTTGTAAAATCCATCAAAAACGCTAAAGGCTTATTTATCAGATGAGGAGTAAAAAAGGTTTTATCCATTCTATCTGTAAATGCATAATTATCATCTATCAAAAAAAGGATAGTTTTTATATCAGGTTTATATTTAGTTTTAACGTTTTTTATTATTACATCTACACCAGAACTTTTAGAAGATTTTATAACTTTTTTAAAATCTTCATGCAAAAACTTATATAAACCTACATAATTGTATCCAGATCCAGCATTTTTTAAATCAATGTTGTAAAGAATATTATTTAAGTCAATAGAAGAGTTATAAAAATCTAAAAAGTAATCTCTTGCGTTTTCAGAGTAAATAAATACTCTAATTCTAAATCCTTTTGGCATTCTAATGTTTAAGAATCTATTTATTATCTCTTTAAGTAGCTGTAAAGAGGAGTACTCTATAAGGTTATCTGGATTAGATACAGGCATGGAGATGGTTGTAAATTTTTCCCCATACCCAATATCACAGTAGTAAATATCTTTTTTAACTTCTTTAAAATTTATAATATTTTCAAAAACATCTAAAACCTTTTTCACTTTATCTCAACAATCCAATTTTTATACTTTTCTACCTTTCCTCTTACTGCGTCAAAGTAGATATCTTTTATCTTTTTAGTTATCTCTCCAACAGTTCCACTTCCTATTTTTCTACCGTCTATCTCTATCACAGGTGATATTTGAGCTCCTGTTCCACAGAAAAACACCTCATCAGCCACATAAAGCTCTGTTCTTGCAAGACTTCTTTCTATAACAGAAATTCCTAAGTCAGATGCAATATCAATCACAGCTTTTCTTGTTATACCTTCTAAAATATCATCACTAACAGGCGGAGTTATAAGTTTTCCATCTCTTACTATAAATATATTCTCTGCACTTCCTTCAGATACAAAACCGTTTTTATTTAAGACAATTGCTTCTTCTGCACCAGCCAACAATGCTTCTGTTTTTGCTAAAGCGCTGTTTACGTAGGCTCCTGTAACTTTCAGTCTCGGTGGAATCATATTATCGTTAAGTCTTACCCAAGATGAGACTTTTGCTTTAATACCTTTGTCTGTATCTATGTAGTCTCCAAGTGGGAGTGTGTATATGGCAATCTTTGCAGTATAACCGATTAACTTTGGACCTATTGCAAGGTCAGAGAAGTAAACTATTGGTCTAATATAAACATCTTCTTTATGGTTGTTTCTTTTTACTAACTCTTTTGTTATCTCCACTAATTCATCTATACTCTCTTCTATTTCCATATTCAATATTCTCATATTTTTAAAAAGTCTTTGGTAATGTTCTTTGAAAAATAGACCGTACATAGTATCATTTTCTTTGTTGTAGTAAGCTCTTATCCCTTCAAATACAGCTGTTCCATAGTGAAAAGAGTTTGTTTTAATGCTGATTTTTGCCTCTTCTTCTTCCACAAATTTATTTTCAAAGTAAACTATACCCATACAATTCCTCCTGATTTTTGTTAAAAAATTTTATCATTTTAATATTTGTGTTGCAATTTGTTTTTAAAAAGGTTAAAATATTCTGTATTAATTAAATTTTAGGAGGTATGAAAGTTAATGGCAACAGTCGTAGTAGAAGGAGATTTTGAAAAAGCATTAAAGAAATTCAAAAAGATTATTGAAAAAGAAGGTATCTTAACAGAATATAAAAGAAGAGAGTTTTACGAAAAACCATCTGTTAAAAGAAAAAGAAAAGAAAGAGCTGCAAGAAAAAGATTAATAAAGGCATTAAAGAAAAAGGGATTGCTGTAAATGGCTGAGCTTTTCAAAAAGCTTCAAGAAGAAATGAAAGCCGCTATGAAAAGCGGCGATAAAGATAGATTATCTACTATCAGAATGTTAATCTCAGAGATTAAAAAAGTTCAGATAGATTCAAAAAAAGAACTTTCCGATGAAGAGATTATATCAATTCTTCAAAAGTACGTAAAACAGAGAAAGGAAGCTTATCAGCAATACTCACAAGCAGGAAGAGAAGATTTAGCTAACAAAGAACTTAAGGAGGTAGAAGTAGTACAAGAGTTTTTACCTCAACCTCTTTCAGAAGAGGAAATCAGTGAAATAGTTGAAGAGACAATTAAAGAAGTTGGTGCAACCTCTGTTAAAGATATGGGAAAAGTTGTTAAGGCAGTAATGGAAAAAGTTAAAGGAAGAGCTGAAGGGTCTGTTGTAAGTAAAATAGTTAAAGAAAAGTTAAGTTAATTACGAAAAGTAATTATGCTTGATTTTATACTTGTCTTGGCTTTTTTATACTTTTTACTACTTGGTATTTATAGAGGTTTTTTAAATCTTGTTTTTAAATTTTTGGGTTTTTTTAGCGGTATCTTTGTAGGTATCGCTTTTTATAAACCCTTTAGTAGCATACTTTCTAATGTCTTCTCTGCAAGTCCCTCAGTAATAAACTTTTTATCATTTCTACTTATTATTCTTGCTGTAATGGGTTTTAGTCTAATACTGGAAAAAGTATTAAAAAGATTTATCTACACTAAAAAATACATAAAGTTAGGAGATAGAATCTTGGGCGGAGTTTTAGGAATTTTTGTCTTTGTTGCCTGTGTCTTGTTTTTGGTTAATTTAAAAGAAAAGAATGAAATTGCAAACACTCTACTATCCAAATCTCAAATCGTATCATTTATTTCCAAAAGCAATTATAAAAACTGATTATATACAACTTGAACTTGACCTAAAGATATTCCTCCATCGTTAGGAGGTACGTTTTTATGATATAGAAATTTCTTCTTATTACCTTTTTCGATCAAAAGATTTAATAGAACTCTGTTTTGGAAAACTCCTCCTGAAAACCCTACTGGCAGGTCAAACTCTTTTGAAACGTCTAAAATAATTCTAACAAGCGTATTTATAAATCTTGAAACTTTTACTGATACTTCACTTTTGTCAAATATCAAATCTATAAAAGTATTATCGTATTTTATTAGTCCATTTTTTATTTCATATGAGTAATGGTCTTTTACAGTATGATCGTAAAACTTTTCCATTATCATACCAGACTGCCCTTCGTAAGACAAAGTCTGGCGTATATTTAACAATGACGCTACAGCATCAAAAAGTCTTCCAACGGAGGAAGACAATGGGCTTTTTAATCCTTTTTCCCATATAGTATAAAAGCTTTCTATTTGTTTTTCAGAAACCTCTCTTACCGGTGTCGGGTTTAAATTTAAAACATCTTTTCCGAAAATTTTAAACAAGATTGACAGAGCTACTCTTTTTGGCTCTTTTACCGCTTTTTCTCCTCCAAGCAGTTTAAAATAATCAAAATGAAATACTCTATTAAACCCTGTGTAATCACAGACCAAGAACTCCCCTCCCCAGAGGTTGCCGTCAGCTCCGTATCCTGTTCCATCCCAACAAACAGCAAGTATTTTTTCGTTTTGAATCTGGTTATCAGCCATTAAAGATAAAGCATGGGCGTAATGGTGTTGAACTTGAATTAATTTTATATCAAAGTTAGATGTAAATTCTTTTGCCCATTTTGTTGAATAATAAAAAGGATGTAAGTCTGATACTACCACGTCAGGGAAAAAATTATATAATTCAAAGAAAGTATTTATAATTTCTTCAAAATTTTGCCGAGAAGATACTGTTTCTAGGTCTCCTATATGTTGAGAAATAAAAGCTTTATCATCTATTCCTAAGGCTATAGTTACTTTTTGGTGTCCTCCTACTGCTAAAACTTTATTTTTGAGTTTAAAAGGTAATTTAACTGGAAGTGGTGCATATCCTCTACTTTTACGTATAAAGAACATCTTATCTTTAACAGAAAAAACTACAGAATCATCTACTCTGTTTTTTATATCTCTGTTATGTACAAGAATGTAATCTGTAAAGTTTGAAAGTTTCTCAAAGGCTTCATCGTTATCTTTTACAATTGGCTCATCAGAAAGGTTTGCAGAAGTCATTACAAGAGGTTTTCCTGTAATTGTCAAAAGTAAATGGTGTATAGGTGAGTAAGGTAAAAAAACACCTATTTTATCTATATCAGGGGCTATTTTATCTGATAAATCAGTATTTTCTCTCTTTTTTATTAAGACTATCGGTTTTTCTGCAGAAGTTATTAAAATTTCATCAAAATCAGAGGGTTCTCCATATTTTTTTATAGTTTCTAAATCTTTAAACATTACTGCAAAAGGCTTCTCAAATCTTTTCTTTCTCTCTCTTAATGTAGAGACAGATGTGTCATTTGTAGCATCACACACGAGATGGAATCCGCCTATACCTTTAACTGCGACTATTTTTCCTTTAAGAATTAAACTTTTTAGTATTTCTATAGCCTCTAACGACTTTGCTATAAGTTGCTTATCCTTTGTATAAAGAAAAATTTCAGGACCGCACACAGGACAGGCATTTGGTTGAGCATGAAATCTTCTGTTTGATGGGTCTGTATATTCTCTTTTACATTCAGGACACATTTTAAACTTTTTCATTGTGGTGTTTTCTCTATCATAAGGGAGCTTTTCTATAATTGAAAATCTGGGACCACAGTTTGTACAGTTTATAAAAGGATACATGTATCTTCTATCTGATGGGTCGTACAACTCTCTTAAACATTCATCACACGTGGATATATCTGGAAGTATAAAAACGTTTTTTTCAGTATTAGAATTACTTTCTAAAATTTTAAAATCTTCGTAATTTTTTAATTCTTCAGAAAATTCTACAGATTGAGAAAATATGTTAGCAAGTCTTGGTTTTTCATTATGTATAGAAAGGATAAAATCTTTTATAACTTTTTCCTCTCCTTCCACCTCTATAAATACGCCTTTACCGTCATTTAACACAAATCCATTCAGTCTATATCTCCTAGCCAGATTGTATACAAAAGGTCTAAAGCCAACTCCTTGAACAGCTCCAGTAAGCTTTATTATAGCTCTCTTAATCAATAAACATTCCACCCAAGACAAAATTTTCTTGACTAACAGAAAGTAGTTTATTTGTAAATAAGTTATATCTGCTAAGATGTTTTAAAATTCTACCTGTTAAGACTGTATTACTTAAAAAGTCTCCCGTAATAATTACGTTTTTAGTATCAAACTTTGTGGATATTTTACTTACTTGGTTTTCTATAAACTCTGAAAATCCTTCTATCATTGAAAAAGAGATTATTTTTTCATCATCTCCAGCTAATCTATAAGACATCAAACTAGCCAACGCCTTTTGCCAATCTATGTAAAAAGATCCCTTATCTTCTCTAATTACAAAATCTACCATAAGCCCTCTTGAAGTTTTAAAATCTAAGGCAAAGCTTTCTATTGTATCCACATCCCCTATATTAAGGATTTTTCCCATAATATTAAAAATAGATTTTAATCCATTGGTAAATCCTAAACTCTCATTCAAATCTTTATTCTCTACATTAGGATTGAATTTTTCTATGTACCTTTTTACTAATCTGTCGTACTCCGGTGAAAGATTTGATATTTCATTTAACACTGAAGATATTATTTGATTCTCATTTTTAAAGTACTTTAAAGGAAGTACTTTTATAAGAGGTTTTATATCTGATTTTTTTATTGCTATCACACTTTCAAATTTCTTTGAGAGATATATACAGACAACTGATTCATCAAAAAGGTTATGTTCTGCTATAACAGACAGTATGGCTAGTTTATATGGATTGTAATTATCCAACTCTATAATTTCATTCTTTCCTAACTCTTTAATTTTATCTATCTTATCTATAAGATATTCATTCTTACCTATTTTTGTACATCCCAAATCTATATATTTAACGGTTTTTTCTACATCTTTATTTAATTTTAAAACAGCAGGGAATAAACCTCTCTCTCCTTCTAAAATTAAAGTTATACCTTGAACGACAGCCACTTTAAGCTCTTTTTGAGGATTTTCTATTTTTACATCAAAATCTAATCTGGGAGCTTCATAAGAATAATTTTTTTCATTTACAAACACATAATCTATTCCTTTTTTCTTTAAAAAGTCAGATAATGATACTAGTATGGGATCATCAGGAAGTTTAGCATACCAAAAATTTAAGTTAATATTCTCTTTTCTAGAGAATTCTTCTTTAAGTTGTAGTTTTACCAGAGGTTTTTCTATTGAAGCAAGTAGCTTTATTTCTTTGTTTGATAAGTACGCAATATTGTTTATATTTTCCATATTTGTTATTAAGATATACGAATCTGCTCTAAATTGTTTACAGATAGATTTATACCCGTTTAAAGTTTTTACCACAACATCTTTGCCGTTTTTTATATACTCTGCTAACTTTAAAAGTATGTTTATATTTGCTTGAGAATTTAAAGATAAGATTTCTTCATTGCCTTCATAAAATGATATAGGTACAAAACATTCATAACAAGATGTAAGAGGATACTTATATCTAAAACTATCTTTTGAGTTATACTCTTGTTGACAATTTTCACACATTTGAAAGTATTTAAAAATCGTATTGTTTCTATCAAATGGATAATGAAACAGATAACTGTACTGAAAACCACAAAAATTACAGGATATAAAAGGATACAGGTATCTTCTACTGTTTGGATCTAAGAGCTCCTGAGTACAAGAGGGACAAAGACCATAATTTACTGGAAGAATATTTAAAGTTTTGTTTTTTATGTAAAAATCTTCAATTAGGATTTCTTCCTCTAAAACATTTACGGAAGCATCATTCATAAAAAAAGATAGAGGCAGTTTTGAACCTAATGTCTCCATAAATGTCTTTATTTTATCCTCATTTGATGATACTACAATCTTTATTCCTTCTGAAGTTCTTTCAACATAACCTTTTACATTTTCTTTCTGTCCAATTCTTTTTACCAAAGGTAAAAATATATCATTTTGATATGGATATGGTATTTTAATTTCCAATGTAATCTCATCCATCTAAAAACTCCTTAAATTGTTGTATGACCCTATAAAATCAATGACAACATCTTGAATAGATTTATCGTTTATTTTCTCATAATTAACTCCTAAATTTTCGAGTTCTTTAAGTACAAGATTTATAAAAGGATGAAATACATTTTCTAAAGTTAATGTTAATCCTATTTCTGTTTTTGTTATGTCTTCTGGAACTACTCCTAAAACGATTACTTTTGCAGACTTACCTCCCAATGCTGCAAGATCAATCATCTGAAGTACTTCAACCTCATGAGCTGTTTGGTGATAATATGATAATCCTGCAAGATTTTCTCCCTCTATTCTATAGATAGAACCTGCCCTATCATTAACAGAGATAACATCAAGTAAGATTACATAGTCATAATCTTGAAAGTACTCAATAAGTTTAAAGCCTCCAGTTCCTCCATCTATTAGTGATATTTCAGGATTGAATCTGTAGTTTTGTTGTAAATATTTAACGGCAAAAACGCCAAAACCTTCATCTTTAAAAAGTATATTTCCTACTCCTAAAACTGCTATCTTCATAGCCCACCTCAAAATAAAAAAGGAAAGCCGGCTGCTATTAAGCCTTACTTTCCTCTTTTAACATTTTTTATTCCTTAACTCTTTTAAATTTGTAACCACCAAAGACTATAGCAATATCTCCTTCTTTCCAGAATATAGTTCTCCACACTTGATAGTAGATATGAAACATTACCCAAGCAAGGATTAAATACATTGTAAAATGGTGAACCAATCTAACTCCAGCAAGCCCACCAAATACCCACAAAGTCCAGTCAGTTGTAATGTGAAGAAGCCATGGCCACCAACTACCTATAGAAGAAAGACCACTTCCTAAACCGGCAACGTACATCTGAAATCCTGTAAATAACATTAACACTAACATTAGATGTAAAACTGTAAACCAAACGATATTGAAGCTGTCAGCATGAGAGCTATCAAAATTTTTTCTTCTGTTTAGAGTTATAAGATTTAGGAAAACTTCTTTAAATTCGTTAATATTTTGTTTAGTTGGTATTAACTTATAAGCATACCTTTCAAAGTTACTTCTAAAGTATAAGTATGCTATAACTACAGAGACAATATCCAATAAAAGAGCAGCCATAAAATGGAGAAATCTGTTATAAGCCATAACAAACTTGTAAGCTGCTGGTTCAGATATTAAAGCCTGATAGTATGGATTAGCTATGTAAAGACCTGTTATTACAGCTGTAATAATACAAAAAACATTAGTCCAGTGTATTATTCTCATCGTAACAGTCATTCTTTTTACGGGAATTAACTTTTCAGACATAACACATACCTCCGGATATTGGATCTATTTTATACTGTGCAATTTCTCTGCCTTTTGTATCTAATACATGTACAGCACAGGCTATACAAGGGTCAAATGAGTGTACTGTTCTCAATATTTCTAACGGCTGATCTGGATTAGAGAGTGTTATGTTTGAAACTAAAGAACTTTCATATGCACCCATTCTTCCTTTGTAATCTCTTGGTCCTGCATTCCAAGTGGAAGGGACAACCGCTTGATAATTTGCAACTTTTCCATCAACAATTCTCACCCAGTGTCCCAAAGCACCTCTTGGAGCTTCTGTAAGTCCATAACCTTTTAACTCTTTTCCTTTAGTTAATTTGTCATAATCAAATTTAGTCCATGTATCAAGGTTTCCTTTCGCTGCATTAGATGCAAGCTGATCTATCCATTCTATCATTACATCGGATATCATCCATGTTTCTATAGCTCGTGCAGCGGTTCTTCCTACAGTTGAAAAGAGCGCTTGAAGAGGTAATCCAGCAACTTTTAAAGCTTTATCTACATAGTTTTTAATTCTTTCATTTCCTGATGCGTATCCAACAATCATTCTTGCAAGTGGTCCAACCTCTACTCTTATATCATCGTATATAGGAGATTTTATCCATGAATACTTTTCATTGACTTTTAATAAGCCATTTTCATCAAACCCTGTGTAATTAGGATTTGTTTGACCATCAAAAGGATGTAATGGTTTATCTGTATTTTCATATTTGTACCAACTGTGTGTAACATCTTCTGTAACCTTAGATTGATCAAAAGGAATGACTTTTGTTAAATCTTTATTGACTACAATTCCTGAGGAAAATAGAAGTTTAGCTTTATAGTGAGGATTATCATCTAATGGAAAATCTCCGTAAACAAGGTAGTTTCCAAGACCAGCTCCCACACCGTTTAAAGCCTCATCTTTATAAACTTGTCCAGCCATTATAATATCAGGTATATAAGCTCTCAAAACAAAGTCTCTTGACTTTAAAAGAAGTTCTTTAAATAATGCTGCTCTTGCAGGGTTTTTAATATCTTGAACACACGTTACACCACCTACTACTATTGATTGTGGATGAGGGTTTTTACCACCATATATCGCCATCATTTGAGCCATCCATCTTTGAGCTTCCAAAGCTTCAAGATAGTGTGCAGTTGCTATCAGGTTCTGTTCAGGAGTAAATTTATAAGATTTGTTTCCCCAGTACGCATTTGCAAAAGGTCCTAATCTTCCAGATTCTACAAACTTTTTAAGTCTCTCCTGTATTGCTTTATACTGAGTTGGTGAGTTATACCAAGGATTTTCTGAATAATTTTCTGCTTCTTTTGCAGCTTTGTAAGGGTCTGCTTTTAAAGCTGAAACGATATCTACCCAATCAAGGGCATGTAAATGATAAAAATGAACAACGTGATCGTGAATATACAATGAGCCTTCTATCAGATTCCTCACCAATCTTGCGTTTGTTGGAGGTGTTATGCCCAATGCGTGTTCAACAGCTTTTATACTTGTCCAGTAATGTACACCTGTACAAACACCACATATTCTCATAGCTATAAGTCCACAATCTCTCGCATCTCTACCTTTAAGGATGGTTTCTATTCCTCTCCACATAGTTGAAGAACTGTAAGCATCGACAATTCTATTATTTTCATCTAAAACTACTTCTATTCTAAGATGTCCTTCAATCCTTGTAATTGGGTCTACTACTAATCTTTTAGACATCTTACTCCTCCTTGTTTGAAGTTATTGTTTCTTTTTTTCCTGCCAAAGCGCTCATAACAGCATGAGCACCTATTCCTATGGCTGTAGCTGTTAAAATCGTTAACCCTACTCTATCTACTGTAGATTCAACCCCACCAATAGCAGGAGGTCTTATATCACTTGCAGCAACAGGTCTTTCTGTAGCATATTTATCCCAGAAGTTTGGTTCTGAACAACCTATACAACCTCTACCAACACCTATAGGCCAGTTAGTTCCATCGTTATATCTAACTATAGAACAGTTGTTGAAGGTAAATGGTCCTTTACATCCCATCTTATATAAACAGAAGTTATTTTTTGCACCTTCGTCTCCCCATTCTTCAACAAATTCTCCGGCATCAAAGTGAGCCCTTCTTTCACAGTTATCGTGAATTCTGTACCCAAAAGCAAATTTAGGTCTCTTTAGAGAATCAAGTTCAGGTAATGAACCTGTAAGAACGTAATGCATAATAACTCCAACAATATTCACTGGATTTGCCGGACAAGCCGGAATGTTTACAACAGGAACACCACTAACAACATCCATTACTCCTACTGCTCCGGTAGGATTAGGATAGGCAGCTGGAACTCCTCCAAAAGATGCACATGCACCAACTGCTATAACAGCTTTAGCATCTTTAGCTAATCTTCTTACTCTTTGAACACCAGTTTCAGGATGTCTTCCAGTTGTAAATGCATACTCCATTTTTACTGGAATTGACCCTTCTACAAAAAGTAAATACTGACCCTTGAATGTTTTAACAGCATCTTCAAGACACTTTTCTGCTTGATCCCCTGCAGCAGCCATGAGTGTTTCTTGATATTCTATGGAGAGATAATCTAATATTAGCTCATCAACTGTAGGAGCAGAAGATCTTATAAGAGCTTCTGTATTTCCATCACAGTCTTGAATGTTTATCCATATAACAGGGACTCTATTCATAACTTCTGCAGCTTGAGCAACCAACGGCTCAAAAGACGGTGGGAGCATTAAAGTTGCGGTCATCATTGAAACCCATTTAAAAAAGTCTCTCCTTGAAATATCCCACATTGAAAGGTATTCATCAAACTTTATATCATCTTCTCTAACAGGCTTTTGTGATTTAAGCCAGTTTAACCTCTCTTCTGCCTTTTTGTAAAGTTGATCGTAATACTCTTTCCCTTTATTCGTATCTATAAGGTTTGTTGGTTTTATAAACATCTCTCTTAAAAAATCTCTTCTAAAAAATTCCATAGCTAAACCTCCAGATAAAGATTTTTTTATTCGGTAGAAATTTTTTACCTCTTACGTAGTGGTGGTGATCTTTCTCTTTTTAAAGTTTTCATTTCTACATCCCTGAATAGTTATTCATTCATATAATGATAAAAGCAAAAAATTTTTTGTCAACGTAAATGTTTACTAACCTTAGACTTCCAATTCTATACTTTTTAAAATCATATCCGTTCCGTCTATAACATCTATATTAAAACTTTGGCAAAATTGACAGACAAAGTTGTAATCTTCAATGGTAAAATCCTGATTACAGTCATTACATCTACAAATTACACTTTGAATTTCAATGACAAACTCTGCATTTTCTGCTATAGTTTTTTCTTTAAAAGTATTGAAAGCCACCTCTAAAAGATGTGGCTCTACTCCGGACATTTTTCCTATTTTCACTACTACTTTTGAAACAGATTTTGCATTATTTTTTCTAGCGTTTTCTTCTATAAGGTCTAACAAACTTTGCACTATTGAAAACTCATGCATCTTAACATATCCTCGGAAGTATCTCACCAGCTGGTGGCTCCATAATTCTTGAAGATCCATAAGAAGCTTTCAGTATAACTCTTTTCTTCCCTTTGGATTTTACTTTTCCTATAAGTTGCGCATCTTTTCCAAGGGGGTTTTTCCTTAATGTTTCTAAAGTTTTTTCCGTATCTTCTTTTGATACTGCTAATACTATCCTACCTTCGTTTGCTAAAATATACGGTTCTAAACCTAGCAGTTCACATAATCCTTGAACCTGTGGTTTAACAGGTATTTTCTCTTCCAAGACTTCTATTTCCACACTTGAACTTTCAGCCCATTCATTTAAAACAGCAGACAATCCGCCTCTGGTAGGGTCTCTCATAGCCTTTATTTTTACGTTTACTTTTATTAAGTCTTCTACTAAACTCCATACGGAAGCACAGTCTGAAGTCAGGTCTGTCTGCAAATCTATACCTTCTCTTTGAGCCATAATACAAGCTCCGTGATCTCCAACAGTTCCCGATACAATTATAATATCTTCTTCTGATAAATTATGAGCAGATATTCCTTCGTAAACTACTTTCCCTAATCCAGATGTATTTATAAAAATTTTATCAACAAAACCTTTTGGAACTACTTTTGTGTCCCCTGTCACAATTAAAGCACCTGTTTTTTTCAGCTCTTCTGCCATAGATTTTACTATCCTTTCTAAATCTTCAAAAGGAAAACCTTCTTCTATAATAAAACTACAGCTTAAATACAATGGTTTTGCTCCCATTACAGAAAGATCGTTTACAGTTCCAGCCACTGCTAACTTTCCAATATCTCCACCATTGAAAAATATTGGAGATATGGTAAAAGAATCTGTTGTAAATGCAATTTTTGAATTTATGTTTAAAATGGCAGAATCTTCCATACTTGAAAGAATCTCATTGTTAAAATATTTAAAAAAAAGTTCTTTTATCAATTTTTGAGTTTCTTCTCCGCCTCCACCGTGAGCAAGCATAATTTGTTTCATTGTTTAAAAACCTCCGGATTTCCATACTTATAGTAAGCCGCGCAGGCACCTTCTGATGATACCATACACGAACCTAAAGGATTTTCAGGTGTACAAGCTTTTCCAAAAACTTTACACTCATAGGGCTTTGCAATACCTTTAAGAATATCTCCACATATACACAGTTTATGGTCATCTACTGGTTTATTTGGAAGAATATCTTTAAATACAACTTCAGCATCTAAGAAAGAAAATTTATCTTTAATTTTTAAAGCTGAAAATGGAATATCTCCTAAACCTCTCCACCGGAACGTATCTCTAATTTCAAAATACTTTTCTATTAACTTTTGAGCTTTTATATTTCCTTCCCAGTTAACAGCTCGTGTGTATTGTATTTCAACCTCTCTTTTGTTTTCTTTAAACTGTCTAATTATTTTCAAAACACTTTCCATAATATCAACTGGTTCAAATCCAGCTACAACTATAGGTGTTTTGTAAGAATCAACTATTTCTTTGTATATTTTGGCTCCGGTAATAACCGAAACGTGAGAAGGTCCTATAAATGCATCTATCCTTGCTTCTTTACTTTCCATAATTGCTTTTATAGGAGGAGGCACTAAAACGTGATTTACATGAAAAAAAACGTTTTTTATTTTATTCTCTAAAACTTTTTCCATCACAGATGCAGTCATAGGAGTAGTTGTTTCAAAGCCTATTGCAAAGTATATAACATTTTTATCAGGGTTCTCCTGTGCTATCTTTAAAACATCAAATGGAGAGTAAACCATTTTTACGTTCTTCCCCTTTGACCTCTCCTTTGCAAGAGAACTCTCAGAACCCGGAACTCTTATCATATCTCCAAGTGTAACGAGAATATTCTTTTCATTTTGACATAAAGCTATCCCGTGGTCTATCCTTTCTTTTGGCATTACACAGACGGGACATCCTGGACCATGGATAAATTCTATCTCTTTCGGAAGAATTTGCTTTAAACCATACTTCATAATAGTGTGTGTATGGCCACCGCAAACTTCCATTATATTAATAGGTCTATCTATTTCTTTCTCTATTAGTTTAGAAATTGCAATAATCTTTTTTCCATCTCTAAAATCTTTTAAAAAATCTACTTTTCCCATTGTTAACTTAATTCTCCTTCTTCTTCCAAATGTTTTACAATTTCTTCATATATCTTTAAACTTTCCAAAGCATCTTCCTCGTTCATTTTAGTTATAGCGTACCCAACATGAATAAGAACATAATCTCCGACGTTAACAGATTCTGGAAGGAGATGGAGAGAAACTTTTCTTTTTACACCCATTGTATCTACTATCGCTGTTTCGTCTGGAAAAATTTCCTCTACTCTTGATGGAATTGATAAACACATTTTCATACCTCAAATGAATGATTATTCATTAATTATATTAATTAAATTTTTAAAAATTGTCAACCTAATGGGTTAAACATACCGAACAAACATCAAAACTTCTTAAAACCATCTGTGCTTTCAAAGGATCTTCTAAACCTACAATTGCTTTTTCGGCCGGAGATTTAAATTTATTACATCTTGATCCTAAGTTCCACATTGTTGGCGTAATTATGCTGTAGCTTTTTATAACCCCTTTTTCTACTTTTACTTTATGTATCAAAGAACCTCTCGATGCTTCCACATAACCAAAAGCTTCACCGTAAAGTTTTTTGTAATCATTTGGTTTAATGTAAGATTTTTCATTTACATTTATCTTTAAAAGCCAATCTTTCATGTTTATTAGTATTCTCAAAATTTCATCAACTCTTGCCCATACTCTAACTAAATAGCTATCTTTATAGGTACGATAAAGATTAAAAAATAATTCTATTTCCGATGTTAACCTTCTTGCCAAAGGTCCAGTTTGCATAGGTAATCCATCGTACCTAACACCGTTTGCATAAGTATATCCTGTTTCTTTATTATGCAAAATATTAAAATCTTTAACCTCTTTTATCTTTTTTAGATTAAGTTTACATTTTTTCTTTTTTATAACACCTTTATTTATACAAGGATACACAGTTGACACTGTAATAAAATGTTCATAAGATTGTCCTTCTTTATCAAGACCAGATTTTATACAAAAATCTATAAATGTAGTTAAATCTCCACCTTTTGATTTTGATAAAAATTCTTCTAAGTTTTTAACGTTTAAATAATCTTCATAACTCATTCCAAAAATCTCTTCTTCTGTATACTTAATTAGCCTATCTACTATAGATAAAGCATCTACTATATCGGTTTTTAAAGGCTCGCTTGTTACGCCACCAGGAATAGCATAGGATGTATGAGGCCATTGTCCTCCAAAAATAGCAATGATTTTTACTATTTCAGAAGAATACTTTACAGCCTTTTTCCATTTTTCCCCTACAAAAGGTTTGAATTTTTCATTTTCCAAAGAAGGAAATAACTTTAAGAAATCAGGCATAACAAAAAGATAAAACCATTTCAGATGATTTTGAACAATTTCACTACAGAGGGTTATTTGTCTTATAAGCTTTGCTTTTTCAGTAATCTCTACATCTATTGAATTATTTTTGTAAAGGTTTTCTATAGCGTTTACAGTTGCCATAAGATGAGCATGACCACAGATACCACATATTCTTGGATTTATAACCAAAGCATCTAACAAATCCCTTCCTTGTAAAATATGCTCAAAACCTCTATAGTTGTAAGCAACAATGTAAGCATCAGATATTCTTCCATTTTGATCCCAGCAAAGTTTAAGGTTAACATCACCTTCAACTCTATTTAAAACAATTTTTTGAACTCTCATATTAATCAGTATCTTCCAACTTTTTATTTAATCTTTGATTTGTAAATGTTTTTGCTACACCTGTTAGCATTATATAAGCTCTTTTTGTTACACCCAGTGGAACTTCTTCAGGAATCCCTATGTTAGTTTTCGTCTCAAAGTACTTTGATCTTAGAGGAAAATCAAACTCTGTGCAACCGATACACGGCATACCACTTCTTGTTTTTGAAGACTTTTCATTCCAAAGTATTTTATTGCATGGAGAGTGTGTTAAAGGTCCCCTACATCCTAACTCGTAAAATAAACATCCTTCTTTAGTTCCAAACTCATGAGCCTCAACTTTCCATTCAAAATACTCATTTCTAATGCATCCATCATGGGCTAAGTACATGTAAAAATCTTTAGGTCTGTTAAAATTATCAAGATTAATATCGTATCCAAAATCGAGACTTAAAATAGTTCTTACTATCCATTCAGGGTGAGCCGGACAACCTGTTATATTTATAATTTGGTATCCAGATTTTGTTTTAAAACTCTCCCCTAAAAAACCTCCTTTATCTTTAAATCTGTACTGTAAACCATTTACGTTTTCGTTATACAAAGCAGGAAAATTTCCATAACAGGCACAGTTTCCAACTGCCAAAATGTAATCTGACTTATCTTTTAAATTATTTAAAATCTCAAATACATCAAACCCTTGGAAAAACACTTCATTCTTTTTATTGCTGACTGCACCTTCAACTACTAAAAAATTCAAACTCTCTTTTCCGGAAAGTATTCGTTTATATACATCTTTAAACTCTATTTCCGAAGTAAGTATAGGGTGGTAAAGAATGTTAATATTACTTAAAAATGTATCTAACAATGTATCGTTTATAGACAAAAAAGAATGTGAGTTTCCATTGCAAGTTAGACCTTGTATCCATACAAGATTTTTCAATCCTTTTTTAATGCTCTCCAAATGTTTTCTCCTATATCTTCTGCATACTCTATAGGTCTTTTAGGTAGTACATTCTCTCCTTTTAAAAATACAATACCACCCAAGGGTCCCATCACAGTAACAAATGCAGGGAAAAAATCCTGCTGTCTTAAATCTCCTTTCTTTGCACCTTCTTCCAAAAACAACATCAATTCAGTTACAACACTACTCACACATAAAAATCCTTCACATCCTTCCTTAAAAACTTCCCTGTTTGAGAGAAAAACTCTTAAAAAGTAATCAATAAGCTCTGGCTTTTCTTCTGCTATCTCTATAAACCTTCTTACTAAAAGTAATATTTTTTCTCGTGTAGATATATCCATTTCAGAAATCTTTCTTATCTCTTCACCTAAAATATTGGAAGAGTATTGCATTATATACTTTGCAAGCTCTTCTTTAGATTCAAAGTAGTTGTAGAAGTTTCCAACGCTCATTCCCAAAGCTTCAGCTATATCAGGAATAGTAGTGTTGTAAAAGCCTTTTTCTGCAAACAACTTTAAAGCAACATTTACAATTTCTTCTTTCTTTTTCTCCTTTAAACGTTTTCTAATCAACATCTACTCCATCATTTCTTTTTTAAACTTTATATATTTTATCCATTTATCCATTCCTTCTCCACTTTTTGAAGATACTATCAGAATGTCTGCTTTTGGATTCAATCGCCTTACCTCTCTTTTTACATTTTCAACATTAAAATCAAAGTAAGGTATTAAATCAGATTTTGTTATTAAGACGATATCGGCAGATCTAAACATAACAGGATATTTTGCAGGTTTATCATCTCCTTCCGGAACGGAGAGTAAAACTACGTTTACATGAGTTCCTATATCGTAAGATGCAGGACATACAAGATTTCCTACGTTTTCAACAAACACTATGTCTAAATCCTGTAAAGGTAAATGATGAATGCCTTCGTGAACCATAAAAGCATCTAAATGGCAAGCTTGACCGGTTGTAATTTGATAAGTTGGAACTCCTTTTGCCTTTATTCTTTCTGCATCTTTATTTGTTTCTAAATCTCCTTCTATAACTCCTATTCTGTACTCATCTTTTAAAAGATCTATCGTTTTTTCAAGTAAAGTTGTTTTACCAGAACCCGGAGAGCTCATAAGGTTAAAAGATAAAATTCCATACTCTTGAAAATGTTCTCTATTGCTTTGAGCCTGTTTATCGTTGGCATCGAGTATCTTTGTCAAAACCTCTACAGTCTTTTTATCCTCTGTAATATGATTAGTATGAACATGATGATGGTGATGACCTTCCTGATGTTCATGTGTAGTTATAGAGCATCCACAGTCTTTACACATTTTTAAAACCTCCTTATTACAGTTTAATATTAGCTGTTTTTGTTAACTTTGCAAATTTAACTCCATTTAATCCAGATATACTGTTTACCACGTTTAAAATCTCATCTGCTTTTCCTTTTATAATTATCACTTCTAAACAGTTATGATGGTCTAAGTGAATATGTGTAGAACATAAAATATTTATATAATGGTTATGTTGTATATCTATCATCTTTTGAGATAATTCTCTTTTATGATGATCGTAAATAATTGTAAGGACACCTATTACCTCTTCTTTTGGTTTATTCCAGCTTTCTTCTACAGCAAACTCTCTAATCATATCTCTGATAAATTCTGATCTTGAAGAGTATTTATTTTTAATAACTAAATCGTCTAAAAAATCTGCAAGGTCTTTTGGTATTGAAATAGATATTCTTACCAGCTCCTTTTCCATAAAAAAACCTCCTCAATCCCAGTCGTGAATATGATAGTGTGTATGGATAATATTGTTATGTCTGTGTTTGTGAATATGTACCAGATTTGCTTTAATAAGCAAATTTTTATCCTTTAAAAATGTTTCAACTTTACCATCGTATAAAATTTTATGATTTTCTCCCAATACAATAGTTCTTTCTGCTAATTCTCCAGCGATACTGAGATTATGGGTTGTTACTATCATAGTAAGGTTCAAATCGTTTAAAAAGTCTATAAACCAGCCTGTTGTCTTAGGATCAAGGTTTGAAGTAGGCTCATCAAGGAGTAAAACTTCTGGTTCTATGGCTAAGATAGATGCGAGACAAACTTTCTGTTTTTCACCACCACTTAGGTCAATAGGGGATTTATCAAGATATTTAGTAATACCAAAAATATCAGCCCAGTATTTAACTCTGTCATCTATATCACTAAAATCAAATTGCCTAAGACCAAAAGCAATCTCATCATAAACTGTTGGGTTAAACAGCATAACATCAGGATTTTGAAAAAGCATAACAACCTCTTTTCTAAACTTTTTGTTAAAAGATTTATTTTTTAATTTGTTTTCATCTAACTTTTCTCCTTTGTAAAGATAGATACCTTTCTGTGGAAAGATAAGTCCGTTTAAAATTTTTAATAAGCTTGATTTTCCTACTCCATTTATTCCCAGTAAAACTACTTTTTCTTTTTCATTAACAGAAAATGTTATATCACTTAAAATAACGTCTGTTTCACTTCTATATGTTATCCTCTTTAACTCAATCATTAAAAAATCCTCTTGATTTCATTGCCTGAGATATTTCTTTATTAGATTTTAAAGATTTATCAAAGAAAAACAAAGTCAAGTATCCGTATAATTTTAAATAATTATCAAATGATAAATTTTTAACAGTTCGACTTTTTATAACCATCTTAAATTCCTTAAAAAGTTTTTTATAATTTAGTATTTGACTGTAAGTCAATATTAAAACATAACCTAAATCCTTTGAAAAGGAAAATACTTTAAATAAGTTTAACTTGGAAAATGTATAAATCGTAAGATAAGTAAGTGCAAAGACTCTAAGATTTATAACTGTTAGGTAATCTGCATTAATGTTGTTTCTAAAAAATCCGACTGTAAAATAAAGAATAGATACAGACCCTGTAAAAAGTATAGTAGAAACAATAACTTTTTTTGTTATTTTTAAAGCATCTTTAAAACTAATAGCTATCAAAAATAAGATAGTGGATACAAGCAAAACTTTATTAGAAATTGAAGATATAAAAATCATAGTGATTACATACACCAAAAAAAGCAGTTTTTCATACATTAACAAGTCCTTTTGATTTTAAAATTTTATAGACTGAAGCTGTATATAACCCTTCAACTATACCCGCCAAAAAGTGAGGTATCAACAAAGCTGGAATTGTAACATTCCAAGAGAAAGGGAAATAAAGAGGATTTCCACTGTTATCGTGAGCTATTAACGGAATAAGCCCAAGGACAAGAGCAACTATCAGAGCAGATAAATTTATAGAAACCCAACCAGATATAAAACAAGAAATCTCTTCCTTTAAGAAGTTTTTCAAAAACTTAAAAATTAAGTATGCGCTAAGACTTCCAAAAAAGGATATAGATAGACTATTTACAGGGAAAGAGGTAATCCCTCCTTCCCCAAATAAAACAGCTTGCAAAAACAAAATCAAAGATGTTGAAAAAAAACTAATCCAGTATCCAAAAACTATCGAAAGTATAGCAACTCCTGTAATGTGAACAGAAGTTCCTCCAAATACAGGAAACGATATAGACATAAGAATGAAAGATAGGGCAGATAAAACAGATAAGGTTGGAAGAGTATCTTCATTAAGATTTTGTTTGATCTTTTTAAACCCGTAAACTAAAAGTCCTAAATCTACTATATAAGCTGGAACGTAAACTATAGGAGGAATAAAACCATCTGGTATATGCATCACTGACTCCTTAAAAAAGTGCGGAGAATGTTATTATTAATCTGTACTTTTCCTTCCCTTCTCCTCCTTGTTGGGTACTTTCTTCGTTTAAACGTTTCCATACAGGTAGCTTAACCCCTATTCCTAAACTCGTGCTTTTATAATATAATCTTCCGCCTAAAACGCCGTAAAGTATCTTTCCTCCAGAACCTTCAGCTTTTATCCCATCTTCTTTATCTCTTTGATTGTATTGATACGTCGCCTCTAAGGAAGTATCTAATCTTAACTTCTTTTCGGGAACAGTTAAAACTCTATAGGTTAAAGCCGTATTAAATCTAAATTCGTCTCCGTATTTATACCTTTTATTACTTCCATCTAAATTTTTGTAATTGTAAGTTTTTTCAAAAAATTTTATATAATTTGTGTCAAAAAGGATTGTAAATCTGGGATTACTCACAAGCTGTTTTGTAGCAGTTTGACCTATCATTATGTAGGGTTTTCCAAAACCTGTAGCCATATCCGCTTCAAAATCGTTTCTAACTTTATCTACTGTAGACCCATTGTAATCTCCCGTAGGGATTGAAAAACCAAAGTAAGTTGTAAAATGCCAATCCATCATATCGTCAAGACTTTCTTTTTTAGGAACGAGTTTAAAACCTTTGTCATACTTATAGCCTAACACAGCCATAAAAGATATATCAGCAAAACCAGAAGAAGTAAAGTTATACTGCCCTCCCGACGGATTTTCTTTTATCTCTTTCTTTGTGTAATAAGGAATGAACATATAAGCAGATAGATACGGCTTTATACCATAACCAATTCCATAAGTCCAAAAGTAATACTCATCTTTTTGATCAGGAAATTCAGACCAACTGTATTTTTTCCATTTTACATAATCAAGTTTCCCGTAAAACAACCAACTTCCTTCTGGTAGAGTTGCACTACTTGAGGTCTCTAAGGGAGCTCCCGGACCTTCTAAACCTGCTGCTCCTAAAGATGCAACTCCGTGATGTGCAAATGCAGAAATAGGAATCAGAGAAAAAATTCCTACTAAAACTTTTTTCGTCATCTTACACTCCTCCCACATTTAAAAATTGATATAAAACCAAATATTCCCAAAATTAGTCCAATTCCTACAAATACTTTTTCATATCTTTTAAACACACCCTCATCTAAGGACACATAACCTGCTTTTTCTACTGATACTTTTACAGTAGAGCCGTGTCCATCTTCTGAAAAAATTTTGACTGACCAATTACCTTCTTTATCCGGAACAAAAACAACTCTTCCAAGAGCATCTGTCCTTCCTACTTGAAAAGGGATCTTTTCACCATCTCTATAAATTTCAAAGTTTTCATAAGAAAATTTTGTTCCATCTGGAAAGTAGAATGAAATCACTACAGTATCATCAACTTTTTTAACAGAATGCTGTAAATCGTGAGCAAAGACAGATACTGTCAGAAAAAGTAATAAAGAGAGGATAAGATTGAGCATTTTACTTAACCTCAAAGTTCAAAGTTGAAGTATAAATTGTAAAATCAGCTTTTTCTGATTCTTCTTTTAACTTTAAAGATGTTGAAATGTTTTGAATGCCACCGTGTTTTATTCTAATATTTATTTTACCTTCTTCTTCGGTTGTTCCTATAGGTTTTTCATCGTAAGCAACAACAGTATCTCTAACGGGCTTTCCGTTTAAAGTAACCAAAAATGTAATTTTATCACCGATTTTTACGTTTTTTATATTATTTAAAGGAGTAATTTCTAAATTAGCTGTTAAAGGTTTATTTATATCAGAATCCAATCTTTTAACATACTCTACAGACTTCCAACTTTCTAAAGGTATTTGTACTTGATTTTTAGGTAAATTTTTTAATCCGTAGGGCGTTTTTGTCCAATATCCTGAAGAAAACCCTACAAAAACAGCATCGCATTTTCCAAAAATTTTTAAAGGATAAGACTTTTCAACTTTTATACTTTTTTCTTTTCCATCTTGAGAAAAACATTTTACTTCAAAGACAGCATCAGGATTGTACTCAATACTTCTTTGTTCATTGTCTAATGGATTTAAATGTCCATAAAAAAGGATGTAGAAATTATCTTTTTTTTCTAACCATAGATCGTGAGAAAAAGCTATCCCAACTGAAAACAAGAGAGGAATTAATAACTTTTTCATATCTCCTCCATATTAAAAATTTAAAATTTTTAATACTATATTAATGAATATTTATTCGCTTGTCAATAAGCGAATAAGAATTAAGTAAATTAGAGTTATATCAATATAAAGGTAGATTGCTATTATGAAAATAAAAATTAAAATTGTTATTAACTTAAAACTAAAGTTAATTTCCGAAATTTCTTTTTACAAACAAGAAAAAAAGTGGAATAATCAGTAAGTTAACAACTATCGCAAAGGATAGACCACCAAGTATACTTATAGCAAGATTTTGTATAATTTGAGTTCCACTACCGATTGATAAAGCTATAGGTAGCATTGCTAAGGAGTTTGATAGCATAGTCATTGTAATAGGTCTAAATCTTGATGAAACTGCTTCTAAAACTCTCTTTATTTCGTTTGTTTCAGTACTGTTTTTGTAAAAATCAAATATTAGAATGTTGTTGTTTATTGTTATACTTAAGACTATAAGTATTCCCATTAGTGCTGTGATGTCTAACGGTTTACCTAATATAAGTAATAAAGCAAATATTCCAAAGAGAGGTAGGATTACAGCAAATAGTATAGATAAACTTATTATAACATCGGCAAAGACTAAAGACAAAGATATAAATATAATTAATATAGCTAACGTTATGGCTATACTCATTTCTTTAAATGATTTTTTTTGTTGTTTGTAAAATCCAGATAAAACTGGGGTAATGTCAGAGGGTAAGTTCATCTCACTTATAGTAGCATTTATAACTTTTATAGCTTCAGACATGTTATCTCCTTTAAACCTGCTTGTTATAACCGCAACTGGAGAAAGGTTGTAATGAGTTATTTCTGGTACGTTATTTTTTAGTTGCAAATATGCAATTTGATTTAAGGGTACAAAACTATCAGATTTTGGCGAGTAAATAAGTGTTTTTTCTAAGTCGTATAAAGATGTGTTTTTTAAATAAATGAGCCTTAAGTTTATAATCTGCTCTCCTGATATTATACTTCCAAAAACTTGCCCCCAGTAAATTGTGTTTAACTGGTTATATATATCATCTACGGTTAATCCGTATATTTCGTAAGATGAAGGCTTTACTTTTA
Organism: Sulfurihydrogenibium subterraneum DSM 15120; assembly: GCF_000619805.1. Classification (NCBI taxonomy): domain Bacteria; kingdom Pseudomonadati; phylum Aquificota; class Aquificia; order Aquificales; family Hydrogenothermaceae; genus Sulfurihydrogenibium; species Sulfurihydrogenibium subterraneum. The sequence continues at coordinate 136,626 of NZ_JHUV01000008.1, forward strand.
TAGTTATTTCAGGAGCTGTGTAGTTTGTTTTTAAGTTGACTTCTTCTAATATGCTTTTTTCTCGTAGCTTATCTCTAAGTTTTTCTCCGTAGGTTATTAGCTTGTCTGGGTCTTTTCCGTAAAGAATAACAGAGATAGGAGCTTCTTCTCCCATAATATCTGCAAGACGGTCTTCTATTACCTGTGGTAAGTCAAACTCTTGTAAATTTTTAAACCTTGTCTCAACTTTTTCTCTGATTTCATCTTGAATCTGAAAGATAGACCTATCCCTATCTTTTTTTAAAATAACTAAAAAGTCTCCTACGTTAGAAGACTCTGATAAATGACCTAAAGACGTTCCTATCCTTAAAGTCCAGTTTTCAACCTCAGGAATACTGCTGATTATCTTACCTATTTCCAGAGCTTCTTTATAACTATCTTCTAAAGATGTTCCAGGTGTAAAAGTAAAGTCTACCACCAAATTACCTTCATCCCATTTAGGTAAGAACGTAGAAGGGATTTTTGTATATAAAAAGTAAGTTAAAAGAAAAAGGATTATAATTACAGGTATTGATAGGTAATCAAACTTTATGGCTTTTTTGAAAAAGTTTAAGTATTTTAACTTAATCTTCTCTATAAAGTCATTTTCTTGTTTAGACTCTTCTGGAAGAAGCAAGTAGGCCATAATAGGAACGAAAAATATTGCTAAAATTTGAGATATTAAATAAGTGATTACCATAACAATAGCTAGCTGTTTAAAGAAAACTCCTACTATACCAGATACGAGTATTAGAGGAATGAATATTAGGACAGATACTAAGGTTGCAATAGTCATTATTGGTAGTATTTCTATAGACCCATCTATGACAGCTTTATACTTAGGCTTTCCCATTTTTTGATGTCTTTCTAAATTCTCTATAACGATAATTATGTGGTCAACTAAACCCCCTATAGCAGCTGCCATACCTCCAAGGGAAAATAGGTTAAAGTCTATTCCAATAAGTTTAATTCCTATAATTGTCGTGAAAAAAACAACAGGTATGATAAATAGGGTAACTATGGAGATTTTTACTTTTCTTAGGAAGATAAAAAATATTATTACAGATATTAAACTACCAAGTACAATAGCATCTCTTACACTTTTAATTGACTGGTCAACAAATATGGTAGAGTCGTAAGATTTAACTATTTTTACTCCATCTTTTGCTAACTTTTTATTTAAACTTTCAATTAAAGCGTCAAACTCATTTACGATAGATATAGAATTAGCATTAGGTTGTTTTAACAGGTTAAACACAACTGCATTTTTGCTTCCTGAAAAAGCAGACGTAGCCCTTGAAGGATTTGTAGATTCTACTATCATAGCTATGTCTGAGAGATTTAGGTAGTTTCCAGACTTTGTTGGTATTCTAACGTCAAGTAGTTTATAGATGTCTTCTGGTTTTTGATTTAAAGAGAGAATAAACTGTTTATCCGCTGTATCAAACTTACCTATAAAGTTTATCTGAGACTGTTCTCTTAAAACTTGTAAAAGGATATTGGGGTCTATTTGATTTTCTACAAGTTTGTTATAATCAATTACAATGTGGTACTCTCTCCATAAAGGTGCTCTTAAATCTATATCGTAAACACCATTAATAGAAAGCATAACTGGTTTTAAATTGTAGTAAAGGATTTCTGTTAGTTTTTCTCTTGGAAGGACGTCGGAAGTTATGGCGTATATAGCTATTGGATAAGCACTTGGAGTTGCCTGTCTTACAAAAACTTTTGCATTAGGTGGTAGATTACTTCTTATATCAGCCATTTTTGCTTGAACAAGTTGAAGAGCTACATATGGGTCAACATTCCAGCTAAAGTAGAGATTTATCTCTGTAGAACCTACTGAGGTTTTAGACACTACCTTTTCAACGTACTGGACACTTTTTAATGACTCTTCCACTGGTTTTGTTATTTCTATAAGCATCTGTTTTGTAGGTGTATAACCATTTTCAATTGAAACTTCTACTCTTGGGAAAAAGACATTTGGAAAAACATCTTTTGGTATATTTAAAGAAAGGTAGTACCCTACAGCTGACGTTAAAAAGAGAAGTAGAATTATAAAAATCTTTCTCTTAATTAAGTAATGAAAAAATTTTTCATTAATCATTTCACTTGTACTCTTACATCGTCATCTAAAGTGTAAGGCATAGACACGACAACGGGCGAACTTTCGTCAAAATCGCCACTTAAAACAACTTCGTCAGTTAAATCTTTTATAACTTTTACTTTTACTCTTTTTGTAAGGTTGTTTTTTACAGTAAGGATGTAAGTCTCTCCATCTTTAATAAACACAGATTTTTTTGGTAGCTGATAGGCTGATATCTTATTTAATGAGATAGAGACAGGTAAAGTGTAGTTTAAAGGATAGTTAAAATTATCTTCTAACTTTAACTTTATTTTTATAAGATTTGAAGAGGATACAGGAATTATTTGTAAAACAGTCGCTTTTGTCCATCTATCTTGTATTTTTATATTTACAAGTTTTTTGTTTAAGTAGTTAACATAAGGATAATTTAGCATAAGTGTTAAAACGTTATCATTTGGGTTATAAACTCTTGCTACTTCTGTCCCAAGTCCAATGTAAGTATTATCTGGGACAATGTTTAGTATGTAGCCTTGACAGTTAGATACAACATTACTTTTGCTTTTCTGTAATTTTAACAGCTTAATTTGAGCATCTAAACTTTCTACCTGTCCTTTTGCTGTTAAATAGCTGTTTTTTAAGTCTATCAAATCACTTTTTGACTTTAAACCAAGTTGGTAAAGTTTTTCATAACTTTTTATCTTTTCTTCTAAATTTTGCATCTGTAAAACCGTAGCTTCTTTTTCTTTTAATAGGCTGGTAATTTTTAAATCAGTAAAGTTGTTTGTAGTTTTACCTACTATTTGACCTTGTTTTACAAAATCACCATTGGCTACGTTTGAAGTAAAATAACCTTCAGTTTGGGAAGTTATACTACAGTACTTATTTGCTTCAATTTTTCCAAATGTTTCTACTGTAAGTTCTGTTTCTACCTTTTTTGGATACTTAACTTCAACTTTTATAGTATTATCTAAACTGTACGTTTTTAAAGTAATAACCATAAAAAACAACAGAATTTTTCTCATCATTGATATATATCCCCTGTAATCTGATGTTTTAAAAGATTATAGTTAAAAAGTATTTCATACTTAGTTTTTATGTACTCTTGGGAAGAAGCTGAGTAGTCGTTGTAGTATTTGTTTAAAGTAATAAAGTCTGCCATCTTCATCTTATAAGCAGTTACATATCTGTTGAAGTTATCTTTTGCAATGTTTATTTTCTCTTTAAGCATTTGAATTACTTCAAGATTAGTGTATAACTTGCTAAATGTTGTATTTATATATTCTGTTAAATCTATAACTTTTTGATTTTTGGTTATTTCTACTATATTTTTCCTGTTTTCTAAACTTAAAAGTCTGTACTTAACAGATGGGTTAAATAGGTTCATATTTAAAGAAAGTCCGTAAATAAACTGATTTCCATTTCCCGTAGGGTCTTTGTTCCATTGATGCTCTACAAATAGATTTAAATCAGGTAGCCAGTACATCTTCTCTTTTTCAAATTGGTACTTTAATATAGTGCTTTCATATTTTAAGGTCTGAAAATCAGGACTGTTTGTTATAAGTTTATCTCTTTCACTGTAAAGATTATCTACCTCTTCCTTTTTGGGAAAGTCTAAATTTGAGTTTAAGTTTACATTCTCACCACAGAGATTTTTTAGATTTAAAGTAAATAGATTTAACTCTTCTTGGTACTTTAATAGAAGTATCTTTTCAGTTGTAAGCTGATACTCCCAGTTGTTAAGCTCTATCTTTGGCATTATATCACTTTTTACGGCTTCTTCTACGCTTTTTTTAATTTCTTCAACAATACTTATTTTTTCCTGCTGGAGTTTTATAAGTTCTTGGATAGTATGTATCTGGGTGTAAAGTGTAAGTATTCTGTAAAAAAGATTTTCTTTTTCTTTTTTTGTCAAGGTTAGCTGTCTTTGTTTTTCAGCCAAAACAACATTAGCTTGATATTTAGTTTTATTAAATACATCTACAGCATTACTAATGTTGATTGTGGTTATGTTGTATGGTTGTGTAAGTTGGGTTTTTACTCTTGAGAAAGAAGAGTTTAAGTTAAAGTTAACATAACGGCTTGCCTTTAGCGAGTCTAAATCAAAGTTGTAAACTTTTTCTGTAGTACTTTCAGCTTTTTCTATAAGATTGTTTTGTTTTGCTTTTGAAAATAACTCATAAATTTCATCACAGAAAGAAAAATGATATAGGGAAAGTATAATAAGTATTTTTAAACTAAACCTTGACTTCATGGCAAGAGTTAGTTTCTAAACTTTTTTCTGTATCTATCTCAAAAAACTCTTTCGTTTGTTCAAAAACTGTCTCTTTATCGTTATCTATGGTTATCATGTGATAACTATTTTCTAATATTAAAAGTTTTTTCTTCTTGGAAGAGATATTTTGGTAAACTGTGTAGGCACTTTTTACACTTGAGACATCATCATACTTTGAATGGATAATTATCACAGGTTTTGTTATAGTTGGTAATTGTTTTATAAAATACTTAGAGAAATCTAAAAGCTCCTTTAAAACAATACCTGTAAATCTATCGTAAACAAAAGAGGGTTTCTCTGCAAGACTTAAAACTTTTTTTCTAACTTTATCGTTTTTTATGCCGTAAGGATACTTTTCTTTAAAGTAAAAGATATGTTTTAAAGGTGTTGATAGAACTAACGGAAGAAATATTACTGTTTTAGGTATTGTCCAGCCATCAAGGTAAACAAGAGGCGACCAGCTGGCTACCGCTTTAACCTTTTCACTTTTTTCAGATAAAAGTAAAGCTATCATTCCTCCTACACACAGACCTGCCAAGTATATTTCTTCATAGTCTTTTTCTATAGTTTTTAACAGTGTTTGACCAGCTTCTAACCAGTCCTGCCATTTAGTTTTTTCTAAATCTTTTATCGTACTGCAGTGCCCAGGAAGGATAGGACAGTAGACGTCATAACCTTCTTGGTTAAACTTTCCTCCTATCCATCTAAGCTCAAAAGGACTTCCAGTAAGTCCGTGAAGTAATATTAAGGCTTTTTTACCTTCGCCTTTTAACATAAAACCATCTTTATAATTCATCTTTTGCTATCCTTGAAAATTGTATATCAAGAAACTCTACTGCAAGGTTTATCTCTTCATCTGTGATATCAAGTGAAGGTGCTAAAGTTAAAACATTTTTGTAGTATCCTCCTACGTCTAACACTAAGCCGTAAGTCTTTTCATTTAAGTTTAAGTTTGCTTTAAGTCCTTCTTCTACTATTTTATCTGTTAGTTTTTTTGATGGTGTGTATCCATCTTTTTCACATATCTCCACTCTTAATGCAAGTCCTAAACCATCAACATCCCCTATAAACGGATACTTTTTCTTTAAATCTTTTAAATAATTTAAGAATTTTTCTCCTTTTTCTTTTACAATTTTCTCGTAATCTTTCTCTTCAATTATTTTAAATACCTCTAAACCAGCTCTAACGCCTATAGGATTAGACGAAAAAGTAGAATGGGTACTTCCTGGTGGGAAAATTTCTGGATTTATAAGTTCCTCTTTAGCCCATAAGCCTGATAGTGGATTCATTCCGTTAGTTAATGACTTTCCAAAAACTATTATGTCTGGTACAACACCAAAATGCTCAATACTCCAAAGTTTACCAGTCCTATAAAATCCCATCTGTATCTCATCACTTACGAGTAAAACTTTATACTCATCAAGGACAGGTTTTATCTTTTTAAAATAATCTTTAGGTGGGATTATGTATCCTCCTGTCCCTTGTATAGGTTCTATATAAAACGCTCCAAATTCACAATTTTTCGTTTTTGGATTACAAACTGTGTAGTATTCACTTTCAAATAGTTTTTCAAACTCTTTTGCACAGTATAGGTCGCAAGTTTCTTTATCCTTTCCGTAAGGACATCTAAAACAGTAAGGAAAAGGAATAAAAAAAGCTCTATCAGAAAAGTGTCCATATCTTTCTCTGTATCTATAACTTGAAGTAATATTGGTAGCTCCTATCGTCCTACCGTGATAACCTCCCATAAAGGCAAAGTTAAGATTTTTTTTGGTGTAGTTTCTTACTATTTTAAGGGAATCTTCAATAGCCTGAGAACCTCCAACGTTAAAGTGAACTCTACCTTTTACTTTAAACCTGTCTTCTACAGACTTTGCTATCTTGTAAGATAAAAGTATCTTTTCTTTTGTTAAAAACTGGGAAGCAAGCTGTCCTAAAGTATCCATCTGATTTTTAATTCCATCGTTTATCCTTTTATTGTTATAACCAAAATTACAAGCTGAGTACCACATCTGCAAGTCAAGGTACTGTTTTCCTTCAAGGTCGTAAAGATAGCTTCCTTCTGATTTTGCAAATATTTTTGGTGGATTTAAGTAATGAACAGTATCTCCAAAGGAACAATACTCAGATTCAAGCTGAAGCAACTCTTTTTCTTCCATTTAAAAATTCCTCCGATTTTAAGTAATTGATAACGTCTTTAAAATTTTCTATCTTAATAGGACTGCGTCCTATTGATTTAAGATACTGATAAAGTTTTTCTTTTGCAAAAACATTTTCTACTGTAGAAGCAACACAAAAATCAGACCTTCCATCTCCAACATAAAAAGTTTTATCTTTATAGCTTTGTTTCTCGTAATGTTTACACTTACAGTTTCCCATACCTGCTTGACAAAAAGGATTTTGGTAAGGAAAAATAACTTCCAATGTTTTATCATTTATAACAAATTCATTAGATAAAATAGCATCAACTTTTACTCCGTAGTTATTTAAAATTTTTTCTATGAAGTATCTAAATCCGTCGCTTAATATAACTACTTTCCCGTTATACTTTTTTATGAAATTTACAAAATCCTTGAAGAAAGGGTCTATCTTAACTGTGTTTAAAAATTCATCAATGGTATTTTTATCTACGTTTCTAACAAGGGATATCTGTTTTTGTAAACACTCTAAAGAAGATATTTCTCCTTTTAACCATCTTTCTTCAATTTCTAAATACTCTTTATCAGCAAACTTTTCTAAAAATGTGTCTACTACGTCAACTTCTGTAATAGTTCCGTCAAAATCACAGAAAAAAATCAAAATCTTACTCCTAAAAATTTAATCACTGCTTTATTTTATTTCTGAAATATTACAAAAAAATTACAAAATTAAGAAAGTATCAGCTCTACGGAAGTTCCTAATCCTTCTTGACTTTGAATGTTTACCTTTATGTCTAAAAGGTCTGAGTAAATTTTAACTATTGAAAGTCCTAAACCTAAACCTTCTGAGTTATAGGATTTATAAAACTCGTCAAAAATATTTTTTAGGTCTTCTTCCTTTATTCCTATGCCTGTATCTGATATAGTGATTTTAATCTTGTTTTCTTCTTTTTTTGCTTTTATAACTAACTTACCTGAAGGCTTGTTAAACTTTATAGCATTACTTATTAAATTTTGAAGTATCTCTTGAAACATCACTTCGTCTATCTGTATCGTTAAATCTTCTTCAACATCTACAAAAACTGATAAGTTTTTTTCTTTTATTTGATTTTCAAACATTTTTAAAACTCTGTCTATTACTTGATTTAGATTTACAGTTTTGTAATCTGGGTAAAAATTCTCTTTTGTTAAGTATAGGTTTTTCAAAACGTTAAAAATGTTTAACATATAAATGGCTAACTCTCTTATGTTTTTTAAAGCTTCAACGTAATCTTTTTTTTCTCTGTCTTTTCTTAGAGTTATATCTATGTCTGTTAGAATGGTTGTTATAGGTGTTTTAATCTCGTGGGACAGAATCATTACAAAATCTTTTTCTTTCTTATAACTTTCTTTTATGTGGTTTAGTAGTCTGTTGAAAATTTCTATGATTTCTTTAAACTCTTTTGAGTATTTATTACTGTCTATTGGTTTTAGGTCTAAAATTGATATTTCTTTTATATCATTGTAAAGCTTATTTATATTTTTCAGATTTTTATCTACTACAAAGTAGATAAAGCCGTTGGTAAAGATTAACGTTAAAAAGTAAAGAAGTATTAAAATATCGTTATAGGTATCTAAAATTTTAATAGCTCTATTCATGTTTTTAAATATTATCACGTGATAGTTATCCATTGTAAAGTGCATTAATCTGTAAGTATTTTTCCCAATTTTTACATTTTCTATCGTATTTTCTTTTAACTTTTTCGTAATTTCATAAAGTTTTTCTGTGGTGTCTAGGTCGTGAATAGTTTTGTAAATAAGTTTTCCATCCTTATCGTAAATTATGATTTCTATGTCATAATCTTTAAACACGTCTATATCGTCCATTAAGTCTTTTTGCTGAATCAGTCTTTCTATTATGTGTTTTCTTTTTTCAATCTCTGAGTCTATGTTATCGTATACTAAACTTTCAAGCATAAAGTATGAAGTAAAGCTAAATAAAGATAGTAAAATTATTGAAATGGCTAAAAGTTGAATTGTAAGCTTAAATTTTAAACTATTACTCTTCATCAAAGATGTATCCTAAACCTCTTATAGATTTTATGTACTTATGGTTTTCGTCTTCTATTTTAGTTCTCAGTCTTGATATTAAAACTTCAAGGGCATTACTGTTTAACTCAAATGATAGGTCATAAACAGCATTGATTAAATTGTCTTTTGTTAAGATTTTTCCTTTATTAAAAATAAAATATCTTAAAAGTAGATACTCTTTAGAAGAGAGTTTTATAAGCTCCCCTGATTTTTTTACTGTAGATTTAGATAAGTCTATCTCCAAATCTCCTATACGTATAACAGAAGATTTTATGTCTTTATCTCTTCTTACAACCGCTCTTATCCTTGCTAAAAGCTCATCAAAGTCAAAAGGCTTTGTTATGTAATCGTCAGCTCCTGCATCTAACAGCTCTATTTTATCTTTAACTTCATCTTTTGCAGTCAAGACTATAACAGGTGTTTTTATACCACTGTTTCTTATCTTTATTAATACATCTTTTCCACTTATGTCAGGAAGCATTAAATCAAGAATGATAACATCGTAAGACTGGGTTGTAATAAAATCCAGAGCTTCTTTTCCTGTATAGACTAAATCCACTATAAAGCTTTCTTCTTCAAGACCTTTTTTTATAAGTTTGCCTAACTTTTTTTCATCTTCAATGATTAAAACTTTCATAGTCAAAATTTTATCACAATGAAACTTGTAATTTTTTTGTAATCTAATTTATGTAAATTATTTACAAAGGACAATAGATTAGAGGAGTGTATGAAAAAGTATTTAGTAGGTGTTTTAACTGTATGTACTGTTTCTTTTGGGCAAACTCTAACATTTGAAGAAGGTTTAAACAATTTTATAAATAAAAATTACGACATACTTATCCAAAAAAATGAGATTGAAAAATCAAAGGCAGACATTATAACAGCTAAACTGCGTCCTAATCCAACTTTCTCATCAAACTTTACATTTTATAACTTACAAAATTTTCAAGATAGATCAAACGCACAAAACTCCTTTAGAATAGACCAAGAGATAGAAACTGCAAACAAAAGAGGTTTAAGGATAAAACTTGCAGAAAAGATGTTAGAATATACACATCTTAACTTTAAGTCATCTTTAAAAGATTACTTAAATACCTATCTTTCTTCTTACACTCAGCTACTTTCTGATAAACTACAGCTTGAAAATTCAAAAAGTAATCTACAAGATTATCAAAAGATACTTGAAGTAGCTAAATTACAATACGAAAAAGGATTTTTATCCCAACTTGACTACGAGAAATTAAAGCTAAACCTGATAGACTATCAGAAAGACTACTACTCAAACTTAGAAAATTATGAAAAAGATAAAGAGTTTTTAAAATTTTTAACTCAAACAGATTTTGACGACGTAGCTTTGATAGAAATAAAAGACACAAACTTAAATAACTTAGATGATTTAATAAAAACAGCTTTAGAAAAAAGGTACGACATAAAAAGCAGTAAAGCAAACATAGAGGCCTCCCAAGCTCAGTTAAATTTAAACAAAGCTATGGCAATACCAAACATTACAGTTGGTTTTGAGATAGATGGATACGGAGAAAAGTATAAATTTTTTGGAGTTGGATTTAGCGTTCCTATTCCGATTTTTGACAGAAATCAAGGAGAGATAATAAAATCAAAAATAAACTTAATGCAGGCAGAACTTCAGTATGAAAAAAGTATACAGCAGGTTAAAACAGAGGTTAGACAGCTTTACTACTCATTAAAGTCAAAAGAAACTATACTTAAAGAGTACCAAGAAAAGTATGAAGAGATAAAAAAACTTAAAGAAAATACAGAAAAGGCATTTAGTCTTAGAGGTATAAACGTCTTGACTTTACTTGATACTTATAAGCTATACAGAGAGTTTCAAAAAAATTATACTCAAGCAAAGATTGATTACTACACAGCTTTATATCAATTAAAACTTGCTATCGGAGATTACTGATGAGAAAAATTATAGCTTTTACTTTAACAGCTTTTACGCTAACATTTTCTTGTGGTGAAGACAAAGAAAAAGCAAAAGAAAGTCAAACTCCAAAAGTAAGTTATCAAACTACTTTACCTTCTACCGAAAATTCAAAAGTTATTAGAGTTTTTCCAGCTACGGTATCTTTTACGCCAGAAGGAGTAGTAAGTATTAATCCGCCTATAAGTGGTCAGGTAGAGAGTATCTTTATAAAGGTTGGAGATAACGTTAAAAAAGGAGAGAAACTTGTAAAGATAAAAGCTTTAGACGTTTCTGATATAAAAAGCAACTATCTTTCTGTAAAGGCTCAACTTGAAAAAGCAAAGAGAATATACCAGCTTAACAAAAGTCTCTATGAGATAGGTGCAATTTCAAAAAATGACCTTATTGCTTCAGAAACAAACGTAAAACAACTTGAATACACATTAAAAGGTTTAGAAGAAAAGGAAAAACTGTTAAACGTTAAAAACTTTACAGATTTTTACGTAAACTCTCCAATCGATGGTGTTGTTTACGAAATAGATACTACCGTAGGTGCAAGAGTTCAACCTGACTCATCTCAACCACTGATTAAAATTGCTAACAAAAATCAGTTTATAGTAGTAGCAAACGTGTATGAAAAAGATATTAAATTTTTCTCTAAAGGAGATAAAGTAGATATTATATTTGATGACAAATCAAAAATATCAGGTGAGGTTTACTACATATCAGACGTTTTAGACCAAGACACAAAAACTGTAAAAGTTTACATAAAACCGTCAAAAACAGACAATTTAAAAGCGAATATGTTTGTTAGTATAAAAGTTCAAAAAGAGTTAAACAACTATCTATCCATACCTAAAAACGCAATCATCTTTAAAGATAATCACTTCTATGTCTATTTACTTAAAGATGGTCAAGTTGTTAAAAAAGAAGTTCAGCTGATTGGAGATGCAGAAAATGAAAAATTTGCAATAGTAGATGGGCTAAATAAAGATGATAGAGTTATTCTTAATGCTATCAACGTTGAGGGTGAGTAATGCACAAAGTCTTTAGATTTGTTATAGAAAATGCTGTTGCCATTCTTTTAATAAACTTTATCTTAATAGTGTCTGCTATTTTTATAGTAAGACAGCTGAATATAGAAGTTTTTCCAGACCCTTCTCCTCCTATTGTAGAAATAGTTACAGTTTACGAAGGAAGGTCGGCAGAAGAGGTTGAAAAACAGATAACAATACCTTTAGAAGTTGCTCTGGCAGGTATGCCAGGGCTTGAAAACATCTACAGTATATCTCTTTACGGACTTTCTGACATAAAGTGTAGATTTTCTTTTGACGTAAGCTATAAAGAGGCAAGGCAGGAAGTTTTAAACAGAGTTTCTCAGGTAAATCTTCCACCAAACGTTTCACCATCTATCAATCCAAGTCCAATTGGCGAAGTTATGAGATACAGAGTAAAAGGAAACAGAAGTTTAGTGGATTTAAGGACTATACAAGATTGGATTGTTGCAAGGAATCTTCAAACAGTACCAGGAGTTGCGACTGTTTCAAGCTACGGAGGTTATATAAAAGCTTACTCTGTAATAGTTCATCCAGAAAAACTGATAGAGTACAAAATACCTTTATCTCAGGTTATAGACCAGCTTTCAAAAAGCAATATTAACGTTGGAGGAAGAGTTTTAGAATTTGGAGACCAGTTTTACAACATCCGTGGAATAGGTTTAATAAAAAACATATCAGACATTGAAAATACAGTGGTAGGTTATAAAAACAATATTCCTATACTTGTTAAAAACATTGCTGATGTTCAAATATCACACCTTCCAAGGACTGCATACGTAGGTTTAAACAGAAACGACGATATAGTAATGGGCGTTGTCGTTCTAAGAAAAAATGAAAAAAGTATTCCAGCTTTAAAAGCACTTCACGAAAAGATAGATTATCTAAATAAAGTAATCCTACCAAAAGACGTAAAAGTTATACCATTTTACGATAAACAAGATTTAATAGACAAGGTTATCCATAAGATAACAGAAACAGCAATAACAGGTATTATACTGGTTTTAGTCGTTATACTAATATTTTTAGGAGAAGTAAGGTCTGCCATTATTGTAGCTTCTATAATTCCAATTTCGCTACTTTATACTCTATCAGTAATGGCAATAAATAAAGAGTCAGCAAACTTACTTTCTATAGGTGCTATAGACTTTGGTATTATCGTAGATATACCACTTATATTTATTGAAAACTACTTTAGATTGAAGGAAGAAAGGAAAAATCACATCCAAGCTTTACATGAAAACATAAATCAAATCTTTAAACCTATTTTATTTTCTATGATTATCATACTTTTAGCATTTATTCCACTGCTTACTATGAAAGGTTCAGAATCTCAAATATTTATGCCTATGGCAAAAACTTACATATACGCTCTACTTTTTGCACTTGTTTTAACCTTTACATACCTACTTGCAGGAAGTTATCTCATTCTTAAAAATAGCCATGAAAGAAAGTTTAAATTTTTCACTTACTTAGAAAATTTTTATCTATCGTTGATGGAAAAAATAAACGTGAAGGTAGCAATTTTATCAACAGTAGCTGTATTTATAATTTCTGTTATTTTATTTAAATCTTTAGGTGCCCAATTTTTACCTAAGATGGACGAAGGAAACATTTACGCAAGAATAATATTCCCTTACACAATATCACTGAAAAAATCTTATGAAAATGCTAAAGAAGTAAGGGACATATTTCTATCTTTTCCAGAAGTAGAGCAGGTAGAGTTTCAAGTAGGAAGACCTGAGGACGGAACAGACCCTTCTGGACCTTTTAACAGTGAGTATTTTGTGAAACTAAAGGATTATGATAAATGGACAAGAAACATAACGAAAGAAGAGTTAGAGAAAGAGATAAGAGAAAAAATTAGGCAGAAGTTTCCAAATTTTGATATAAACCTATCTCAGTATATTCAAGATAACTTAGATGAGGCTATGTCTGGGGTAAAAGGGGAAAACTCTGTTAAAATATTCGGTTCTGATTTGAAAATACTTACAGAAAAAGCCCACGAAGTAGCAGATAGAATAAAGAAAGTTCCTGGAATAGTAGATGTGGGCATATTTGAAGAATTAGGACAACCTAACTTAATCATTCAAGTTGACAGAGAAAAGGCTTCTTTATATAACCTTACTGTAGAAGACGTATTAGACGTAATCCAATCTTCTTTAAATGGAAGATTTATAACTCAAGTTATGGAAGAGGATAAATTTTTTGATTTAGTTATAAAGTTTCCAGACAAGTACAGAGATAGCATAGAAGATATAAAAAACATCCCTATAATATTACAAGATGGCTCTCTTATACCTATTTCTAAAGTTGCAAACATTTACTACGATACTGGAGCTTCGTTTATATACCGAGAAAGCTATAGAAGGTACATACCTATAAAATTTTCTGTAGAATCAAAAGATTTAGCTGGAACAGTGGCAAAAGCTCAAGAAGCAGTAAAAGACATAAAACTTCCAGAAGGATACTTCATATCTTGGTCTGGTCAGTTTGAACAGATGGAAAAAGCTTTTGAAAGATTGAAAATATCTATCGGTTTTACTCTATTTATAATTGTAATTGTTTTATTTATCATAAACAGCTCCATTAAAAACACGTTTATTATTTTAATGTCTCCTCTTTACGCTGTTTTTGGTGGGTTATTATTCTTACTTATATGGAAAGAACCTATCAGCGTTTCAGCTTCTGTAGGATTTATATCTATCTTAGGAATTGCGGTATTAAATGCAAATATAATGTTGTCTACTTACTCTAATTTTGTAAGGTCTGGTATAAAGGAAGAAGAAGCTATTAAAATGACAGTAAAAGAAAAATTTAGGTCTATTCTGATAACAGGTTTAACTGCATCTGTAGGGCTTCTTCCTGCATCTTTATCTCAAGGTGTAGGTAGTCAGGTACAAAAACCTTTGGCTGTCGTAGTAGTTGGTGGTATGTTTTTAGGAACTATCTTACTTCTACTATTTTTCCCAAAACTACTAAAATTTACAGAGGTTAAAGAAAGTTGATTTTACTTACGTATAAGTTTTCTTTTTAAGATATTAAAAAATAACATAGCAGAATCTTCTTTAAGTAGAAGGTTTAAAGCTACATAAATCAAACCACCTAAAAGTATGCCTCCAAAGATAAGAATTGAAAGTTTTAAATGAAGAGTTTTTAAAAACTCTAAAACCAAAACCATACCACAAGTTGAAATAAAAACTTTTATAAAAGATACAAAAATACTTTTTAACTCCAGCTCATACTCATACTTAAAGTATAGGTAGATAGAGTTAACATACGCACCGATTGACGATGCTAAAGCAAGTCCAAAAACTTCCCACTTTAACACAAAAGTAAAGAAAACAGCAAAAAACATACTAGACAGTAAACCGATTATAGTTGAAACAAGGGGTGTTTTTGTATCTCCAACTGCAAAAAAAGCACTCTTAAAAGGTCTTGTAAAAGCGTATCCTAAAAGCCCAGTAGCATAACCAGCCAACGCGTAATAAGTCAAAACAGCATCTTTTTCTGTAAAGGCTCCCCTTAGTAGAAGAAGGTCTATAATTTCCTTTCCTAAAAAAATCATACCAGCCATAGCAGGAAGAGATATAAATATAGATACCTTAAAACTTAAAGTAAGGTCTTTTTTGAAAGCTTGAATATTACCTTCCGCATAATACTTAGACAGAGATACTAAAAGGGCATTCCCAAGACCAATTATAAAAAGTCCCAGAGGTAGCTGAAATATTCTGTTTCCATAGTAGAGGTAAGTTATAGCTCCAGCGTATAAAAAAGATGCAAGAAAGGTATCTATAACAAAAGAAAACTGGCTTACTCCAAAAGATGCAAAAGCTGGAACCATCTTTTTTAAGGTTGTCTTTATAGCAGGATGTTTTTTTAAAGATGGTTTAAAAAGTAATCCTACTTTATATACTTGAGGCATCTGAATTAAAAACTGTAGCAGTCCTCCAAGTAGAGCTCCCACAACCAGAGCATATATACCTAAATAACTGGAAAGAAATACAGAACTAAATATAAAAGATAGATTTAAGAGTGCTGGAGCAATACCGGGAATAAAAAATCTATCTTTTGTATTAAGTAAAGCCATAAAGAAAGAAGTCCAGCCTATAAGAATAAGATACGGAAAAACCAGTCTTACAAGGTCAGCTGTAAGCTGTAGATTTCCCTTTTCTGAAAATCCGGGAGCTAATACTTTTACGAACCCTTCTGCAAATAAGAGAACAAAAACAGTTATAACAGATAAAACGATTGTATAGTAGCTAAATAAAGAAGATACATACTCTTTTGCATTTTCATAGGACTTTTGTCTTTCCTGAGTATAGATAGGTATAAACGCAGCGTTGAAACTACCTTCTGCAACAAGTTGTCTTAGAGTGTTAGGAAGTCTCCAAGCTACATAAAAAGCATCTGTTATCTGATTTGACCCAAAGTAAAAGGCTACAACTGCATCTCTAATGTATCCAAGTATACGGCTTATAAATGTAGCAACTGAAAATATTATTGTGTTTTTTAAAAAGTTCATCTACAGTTTTATGCTAAACTCTGACTTTAAAAAGTATTTTTTTCCTGATTTGTCAAAGATAGTTAATCTTACAAAGTAATCTCCTGAAGGAACTTCTTTTCCTTCTATATCTTTTTGATTCCAACACCATTGTTTCTTCTCTTTAGGTTTTATAACAGTTATAATCTGGGCACTTACAGGAGAAAATATCGCAACTTCTGGTTTTTCTTTTTCAAAGATAGCGTAAGGAGCTGTAGATGGAAGTAAAATATCATTATTTGAGTTATTTTCTAAAACAAAACATACATTTCCCCCTTTTTTATATAATGGTTTTTCTGAGTAAAATTTCACGCTTTCTATATTTTCTTCTTCCTGTTTAACCTGTTGTTTAGTTTCTATCACTTTTATCACTTCTTTATCCTGTTTTTGGGACATAGCCAGAGAAAAATTTAGGGTTATTAGAGCTAAAAGCAATAAAATTCTCATCTATCAACCTCTTTCTTAGTATATTACAACGTTAGCGTTTAAATTTACAAAATTATAAAGCCTTTCTATATCTTCATTTCTTAAAACTATACAGCCGTAGCTTATGTTCATTCCCACTCCTTTTTCACTTCTTTTACTTGTTCCGTGTATCATATAAGAAGAGCCATTGAGCCTTAACGCCCTTGTTCCAAGGCCATTTTCTGGACTTCCGTAAGGTACAACTGGTGGAAGATTAGGATTATTTATTTTTGCACTTGGTGGAACTACCCAATCTGGATTGACTTTTTTTTCAGTTATTTTAAACTCTCCTTTAGGTGTTGGAAAGTCATCTCCACCAAGTCCTACTGGAAAAGTTATAACATAATTTTTACCTTCTATCTCAAATGGGTAGTAAAGTCTATGGTCTTGAGTTGATACATATACAGTGTTTAGTTTGAAATCTTCGGGAAGTTGTTTTTTTAAAGGTACTTTTATGTAAGTATTCTTTAGAACTTTAAAAGGGTTTATATCTGGATTTGCCTGTTTCAATTCATAATAGCTTACTTTAAGCTGGTATGCCAAATCTACAAAAGTTGTATCCTTTTCTACCCTGTATTTGTAATCTTTTCCAAAACTGTTTCCTTCTAACTCAAAAAGTTCTAAGTTTTTGATAAAGTAAACATCTTTTATTTTTACAACTTCTTGGTCAAAACCGTAAACCTCTAATCTTTCAGCTTTGGCAAAACCTATCAAAAAAACTATAAAAATAAAAATTAACTTTTTCATACTGTCTTTTCGGATTAAATGTCTAAATTCCTTACCTCTTTTGCATACTTCATAATAAACTCTCTTCTTGGTTCTACCTTTTCTCCCATAAGTATGGAAAATACTTCATCTGCTAACGCTGCATCTTCTATAGATACTTGCAATAATCTTCTTGTTTTAGGGTTCATCGTAGTTTCCCAGAGCTGTTCTGGGTTCATTTCTCCAAGCCCTTTGTATCTTTGGATTTCACATCCAGACATTCCTGCTTCAAATATTACATCGTACAAGTTATCTAAATCTTCTACTTTCACACTTTTTTGCTTGTAAGATATCTCTACAGGAAGTTCTCCTAACATATTTTTCAGCTGGTTTTCAATTTCTTTTACCTTTAAGTATGCGTAAGAAGATAAAAAGTCTATATCTACTTTGTTTACAACTTTAGAAAATCTTTCTGATCTTTCTATAAATATCTCGTAATCTGATTCTTCTGGATTGAACTTATAATAAATCTCGTAAGAAGGTAGTTTTTGTCTTAAAGTCTCTACAACTTCTTTAACCTTATCTTCATTCCTTATATCGTCTTCTGTAAGATTTAAACTAAGAAGAATATCTATCACAACTTTATCTTTCTTCTTGTAAAGACTTTCTTTTAGGTTTTTATACTCTTTTGCAAGCTTTGCAATTTCTTTAAGCTGAGATTTGCTGAGATTTTTACCTTCTACGGCTATCTCATCCGTAGCAAAGTCTATAACTATTTTGCTGAGTTCCTCATCATCTTTGACGTAAATCTCTGACCTTCCTTTTTTTAGTTTGTAAAGTGGTGGTTGAGCAATGTAAAGATATCCATTTTCTATAATCTGTGGGAAAAATCTGTAAAAGAGAGTTAAAAGTAGGGTTGTAATGTGAGACCCATCAACGTCAGCATCAGCCATCAGAATGATTTTGTGGTATCTTAACTTAGATAGGTCAAAACCTTCATCATCTTTTTTCTCTTCATCTTCTGATTTTATAGGTAGTCCTATTCCAGTTCCTATTGCATTTACTATAGCCCTTATCTCTTCATTTGATAGGATTTTATCTATTCTTGCTTTTTCTACGTTTAAAATTTTACCTTTTAGTGGCAGTATTGCTTGGGTTCTTCTGTCTCTTCCTTGCTTTGCAGAACCTCCTGCAGACTCTCCCTCAACTATAAACAGCTCGCAAAGTTGTGGGTCGCTTTCTGAACAGTCTGCAAGTTTACCCGGTAAAGAGCTGTCTTCAAGGAATGATTTTCTCCTTGATATCTCTTTTGCTTTTCTTGCAGCTTCTCTTGCTATTGCAGCTTCTATAGCTTTTTCTGCTATTTTTAATGCAATATCTTTATTTTTCTCAAAGTATTCAAGCAGGTAATCTCCTACAACAGATTCAACAATCCTTTTAACGTCTTGGTTTCCTAACTTTGTTTTTGTTTGTCCTTCAAACTGTGGTTCTGGTACTTTTACTGATATAACAGCTGTTAGTCCTTCTCTAAGGTCATCTCCACTTACTCCAGATTTTAGCTCTTTTGGAAGTTTCATTCCTGATAAAGTCTTGTTCATAGACCTTGTAAGTGCAGATCTAAAGCCCGATACGTGAGTTCCACCTTCTACTGTTTTAATGTTGTTTACAAAGCTTTCAATAACTTCGTTATAACTTTTAGTGTACTGAAAAGCTACTTCGACTAAAACACCTTCTTTTTCTCCCTTTACGTAAATAACTTCATCAAATAAAGGCTCTTTTGCTTGATTTAGAACTTTTACAAAATCAACTATACCATGTTCAAAGTAAAACTCTTCTTTTATATCTTTTCTTTCATCTATTAAGACAAATCTAACAGCTGGATTTAAAAAGGCAAGTTCTCTGACTCTTTTTTGGACTATATCAAACTTTATGGTTGTAGTTTCAAATATAGAGTCATCTGGTTTAAAAGTGACTTTTGTCCCTCTTTTTGTTGTATCTCCTACGACTTTTAATGGGTAAACAGGTTTTCCGTAAGAGTACTCTTGTCTGTAAATCTTCCCATTTCTGTAAACTTCTACTACAAGCCAACTTGAAAGTGCATTAACTACAGAAGCTCCTACTCCGTGAAGACCTCCTGAGTACTGATAAGCTTTTTTTGAGAACTTTCCACCTGCTCCTAAAATTGTAAATACCATTTCAACTGCAGGTATTTTAAACTCAGGATGAATATCTACTGGAATACCTCTTCCGTCATCTTCAACTGTAACAGAACCATCTTGATGTATAATTACTGTAATGTTTTTGGCATAACCTGCCATTGCTTCGTCAACGGCGTTATCAAGAATCTCCCAGATAAGATGGTGAAGTCCTCTCTCTCCTATGTCTCCTATGTACATTGCAGGTCTTGCTCTTACGTGGTCAAGACCTGTTACCGCTTGAATTGCTTCTGCAGAATACTCTATATTTTCATTTTTAATTTCTTCCAAACTAAAAAACCTCCTTTAAATATTCATTGGCATTACAACTGATAAATATGGTTCATTTTCATCTTTTGGTATGATAACTGTTTGACTGTCTTTGTTTATAAATTTTATAACAACTCTAATATCTTCTATCTCATTTATTGCATCTATGATGTATTTACCGTTAAATCCTATCTCAAACTCTTCTTGTTCGTATTCTATATCTATCTCATCTTCCGCAAATGTATCTTCAGTTGTAGGTGTTGATATTATGAGCTTATTTTCTTTAAGTATTAACTTTATAGGTTTTGCATCGCTTTCTTCTGCAACCACAACCCTTTTAACGGCATCTAAAATCTCTCCCTTTGAAACTTCTATTTCTATATTAAAGGAGTTTGGAATAACTTGAGTGTAATCAGGGAACGCTCCCTCTAAAAGCCTCGCTGAAAGTATCCAGTCAGAACCTTTAAAAAATATGCTACTTCCAGATATAGCAACTTCAACGTCTTCATACTCTGAAACAAGTTTTTTAATCTCACCTAGTGCCTTTTGAGGAACTATATACTTTCCTTCTATATTACTACCAGATACCTCACCTTTATAAAGAGCTAATCTATGTCCGTCAGTTGCTACAAAATCCAAATACTTTTCTATAAAAGAAAAACAAACCCCATTTAAAGCAAACCTACTTTCATCTTTAGATGCTGCATAAACAGTTTTCGTAATTCCTTTTAACAATGTATCTCCTGATATCCTTACAGCAAGGTCGAAAGGGAACTCTTCAAATACTGGAAAATCATCTGGATCTGTTGTAGGAATAGAGTATTTTGTCTTTCCAGAAACTATTTTTAAATTATTTTTATCTAAATATAAACTTACAGAAGCTGCAGGTAAAACTTTTGATATATCAGTAAGTTTTTTGGCATTAACACATACAGAACCTTCTTCTTTTACGTCAGCGTTTATCCAGTAAGTTGTAAAAACTTCTAAATCTGTTCCTTGAATTATTAACTTTCCATCTTCTGCTTTTAAAAGAAAATTTGTAAGTACAGGCAGAGCTGCTTTTTTCTCTGAAATAACCTTTTTAACAGCATCTTGAAAACTTTTTTTATCAACAACGATATCCATTGAAAACACCCCGTGAGAATTTTATATATACTATTTTACCATTTTTATCATAGAAAAATTTGAAAAGTTTTGTGATATTATAGATGTCAAAATTAGTGGAGGTTTGACATGTTTAAATTTTTTACAGTGAAAGAAGCAAATGCAATCCTACCTCAAATAAAAGTACTTGTAGAAGAAATAGCAGAAAAAAGAGATGAGATTTACTACAATATAGCTAGGTATGAAGAGTTAGCTGATTTAGAAGAAAAGTCAGACAAAGAAGACCTTGAGATGATGTACGCAAAAAGTATGGTGATGATGTTAGAGTCAGAAATAAAAGAGATTATAGATACTATACAAAACTTTGGGGTTTTAGTTAAAGGTATAGACCCAGTTTTAGTTGATTTCCCTTCAAAAAACGAAGATGAAGATATATTTTTATGCTGGAAAGAAGATGAAGAAGAAATAATGTACTGGCACGGAATAAATGAAGGGTTTAAAGGAAGAAAACCAATATCACTGCTAAAAAATCCTCCAAAAAGAAGTTTTTATAATTTTTAATTCCTTACAAAAGGAAATTTATAATGTATATCTAATATGTTAATCATTACATAGATAGTTTTGTAATGTTTTTGAGTGGTAATGTTGTAATCATCTAAATAGCCAAAGGATAAGCTCCAGCAACCTCTGTTCCAGTTAAATGTAAACATCTTTCTCTGGGTGTACTTTTGTTGTAAATTTGTGAGAATGTATCCATTAAAACTGTAGTTTAGATAGTTAATAGATAAAGCGTTAGAAATCTGTTTATTTTGTTGTGTTTCTCCTTTGTCTTCTATGTAAGATACAGAATAGGTAGCGTACTTATAAATAGGTATAGAAGCTGTAGAAACCGTTCTTGAGATGTTCTTTTTATCCCAGTCGTAGTACAAAATACTGTCAAGGCTATAACCTTTAATATTTAAGAAAATGCTACTTTCTAACGGTTTTGTTTTAGAGTTATACTTAGTTTCTCCAATGTAGTAGTAATTTAAAAAGGAATAACCTTGAGATAACTTCCATCGGAGAAAGTAATCGTTTTTAAAGTTTAAGATGTTGTAAAGTGTAAGGTCTATATCTTCTTTTTCATTTATACGGTCGCTCCTGTCATAGATAGGTAGGTTTGACTGATTTACTTTAGATATGTATTCAAAAGAGATTTGAGGAATTATTATATGGTTAAAGTCTGAGTAATTTTTAATAAAGGTTGTTTGTGTTGTATTTTTCAGAGGAATTAAAAATCTTGTATCTATCGTGTTTCCGTCTTTTGTGTTTAAATATAGAGTTAGCCTTGGAGAAAGTTCAAAGTTATTTAGAATACTGCCAAAGTAAGTGTAGTTAGATAATCTTAAAGTGTTATCAAACCTTAATCCAGATGTTCCCTCTTGTCTGTAAAAGTAGGTTGATTCTGATAAAAAGTCGTAGAATACAGGCAGATTAAAAAGTTGTCTTTCTTTCCAGTAAAATCTAATTTCTGGAAGCCTCTGTAATGTTTGTTTATTGTTTGGAGCTGTAAGGTCGTAAAAATAGTTAAGGTTAGTTTCTAAAAGGTAATCTTTAGTCCCTGTTCTTGCTGTGATGTAAGATTGAGTAAAAGCTGTATACTTTAAAAATGAGAAGTTATAAAAATCTTCAAAGAAGTACTTATCACTTGGAATGTCAATTTTTGTATAAATTTGCCAGTTGTTAAAAGGTGAGTAATTACTGTCTAACTTTATTCGCCATCTGTTTGTTATAGGTGTTTTATCCCTGTTTTGCCACCAAGACCCATTGGATTTTTCTTTAAATAAGTCTATCTGTGAATTTAAATAAACTCCTTTATCAAACAATCTTCTGTACTCTGTAGATAATCCAAAACCTTGTTTGTTCCTGTAATCTGTCGTAATGGTAATATCGGAGCTGTTGTTTATAACTAAAAATAAAGGTTGTTTATAAACAAAAGTGTTGTAAGTATCTTGACCTATAATTGGTTGTAAAAGCCCTGATTTTCTATCGATTGTAGGATAAGAAAAGTAAGGAGTATAAAAAATTGGAATTTTACAAAATCTAAAAGTCATATTGTATGCTTTAAGTTCATCTTTTTCTTTTAACTTTCCAGATTTAGCTTTTATATTCCAGTCATACTGATTAAAAGGACAAGAAGAAAACTCTCCGTCAGTAAAGTAATAAGTGTCTTTAACTTTTTTTAAATACTTTCCTCTTACTGAGTATACTCCATCAACTTTTCCTTCATAATCAAAAATCTCCCCTTCATCTTCTTCTATACTAAACCAACCTTTACCACCTGTTCCTTCAAAGGTTTTTGTTTTGATGTAAAATTTTTGTGGAAGTGTAATTTTTTTGTTTTTAGTATCGTATATAACTTCATCAGACTTTAAGACTTTATCAAAGTATGTGATTACAACGTTACCTTTAGCTGAAATAACATCATCTTTATCTCTCTCTATACTATCTGATTCTATTAAAACATTATTAACCTGTCCGTATGCAAGTATAAAGACAAAAAAATTTATTAAAAGAAAAAATACAAATCTCATTAACTGCTCTCAAAGTTTAATCTTTTTAAGGCAAAACAATTATAGCATATCAAAACAGTATATTTGGTTAGTGTTTGACAACCTCATAATTTTTGTATTCAATGTTTACCGTAAATAAAACTTTATTAAAATACAGGAGGTTAGTATTATGAGAAAAGTGCTTGCAGCATCGGCAATCTTGGCAGTGGCAGCAGGGTCAGCCTTTGCAACAAACGGAGATAACATGATAGGTGTTACTCCAGCTTCTGAGGCAATGGGTGGTATAGGTGTTGGTATGCCTATAGGTTCTATTGACTCAATTTTCAGAAACCCAGCATGGATGAACAGTGAAAAAGGATTTACAGTAAGCTTTGGTGGAATCCTCTTTATGCCTGACGTAAAGGCTAGAGCAAAAGACCCAATGAATGGTGATAGTGGATACGTATCTTCAAGATCAAACTTTTTTACAGTCCCAGAAATTGGTATTACAAACAGAATTAACGACCAAGTTGTATTAGGTATTGCAGCTTACGGTGTGTCTGGTATGGGCGTAGACTACAGAAATAAAGACCAAAGACTTGCTAATATGCATACAACACTTCAGTTTATGAGAATCATACCTGCAGTCTCTTATCAGATTAATCCTAACCTTTCTGTAGGTGTAGGATTAGATTTAGCATGGGGTTCTCTTGATTTGGGAGCATCTATGCCTAATAACCGAGGTGGTGGTCAATCTTCCTCTTATGGAATAGGAGCACAGATTGGTATTGGTTATAAAATTGGAGATTTAACAGTTGGTTTTAACTATCAGTCTCCTGTAAGTATGAAATATAAACATGTATTTGATTCAAATGGAGATGGGTCTTTTGAAGACTTAAAATTACAACAACCTCAAGAAGTGGCAGTTGGTATAGGTTATAAAGTAATGCCTAACTTAAAAGTAGGTTTAGATCTAAGATGGATTAACTGGTCTGATGCAGACGGATACAAACAGTTTAAATGGAAAGACCAAACCGTAATAGCAGTAGGTGGAGAGTATCAAGTAAATCCATCTTTAAAATTAAGAGCTGGATATAACTATGGTAAATCTCCAATAAGAAGCTATAGTAATTTAGCTACTTGTATGCCTGGAGATCCTACCCCTTGTCATTTAAATTCTATTCCTAACTTTACGCAACCATTCCCAGATTACAACGTTCAATGGTTTAATCTTATAGGTTTCCCTGCTATAACAGAGCATCACATTTCACTAGGTGGAAGTTATCAATTTACAAAGAATTTTGCAGTTGATTTAGCTTACGTTCATGCATTTGAGAAAAAAGTAGAATCTACAGCAATGAATGGTATGGTTTTAGCTGGAGCTAAAAACGCACAAAATGAAGTTGGTATAGCTTTAAGATGGTCTTTCTAAGGTTGGAGGTAGGGAGTTATGTATAAAAAGGCTATTTTAGGGACGGTTTTGTCCCTTTCTTTTATGAGTTTGTCTTATGCAGCTGACCCTTGGATGAGTCCAGAGTGGACTAAAAAGTTTTGTGATTATTGGAATCAACATCTTCAAACTACTATGGCAGAGTGGGCTGAGTATAACGTAAAAAAAGAAAAAGGTTATAAAACTATACAGTTTTACAGACAAGACTGTAATCCTCATAAAAAAGTAGAAGTTAGAATTAAATACGAAAATGGAAAATCTGTTTGTATTTATGGCGGAGAAGCTAAAGACCCTAATCCTGAGTTTGTAATGTACGCAACAGACCAAAACTGGAAATCTTTAGCGAAAGGCGAGTTTGGCTTTATGGGAATGGGGATTATGTCAAAAATGACTTTCCAAGGCTCAAAAGTTGAAGCTATGAAATTTATGGAACCTTTTAAAGCCTTTTTAATAGGACTTGGGAAAGTTCCTTACTCTGACAGCTGTCCTTAATCTATAAATCTTCCTCTCCCGTGGAGGGAGGGGGTCTGTTATATAATATTCTTATGATTTTTCTCTACAGTAATTCTTCTGACGGATGGTTAGGTAAACAAGGTCTATTTTTGTTTAATAAACCTATATTCACACTAAAAGTATACAAAAGTCGCACATATCTAAACAACTTCTTAATAAAAACAAAAAAACCTTTAAAAATTGCAGAAAGTATAATAAAAAAACAAAAACTCTTTGCAGTAGGATTTATATCCTATGACTACAACGATTTTATATTATCTAAAAAAATCCCAAAAAAAGACGATACTGATTTTCCTCTTATTTACTTAGAATTTCATAAAAAGTATACTGAGATTGAAAGGAATTTTAAAAATAGCTTTGTATCAAAGATAAAAGATATAACCTATAACACAGAGAAAGATGAATTTATAAAAAAAGTAAACATTGCAAAAAAATACATAGAAAATGGAGACTTTTATCAAATCAACCTATCCCACAGAATAGATATAAACGGTTATTTTAACAAAGATGCAATATTTTTTAACCTAATAAACATTCAACCAACCGATTATATGATGCTTATTAAAAATCCAGAGTTTTCTCTAATATCAGCTTCTATGGAGCTTTTTTTAGAAAAAAATGGGAATTTAATAAAAACAAAACCAATTAAAGGAACTGTAAAGAAAACAGGAAATCCTGAGTTAGACAAAAAATTAAAGGAAGAGTTAAGAACAAGTCAAAAGGAACAAGCAGAAAACCTTATGATAACAGACCTTATGAGAAATGATTTAGGTAAAGTAGCCAATAATATAAAAGTAGAAAATTTATTTGAGATAACAGAGTACTCAACACTCTACCAGATGAGCTCTACTGTAAGTGGTATCTTAAAAGAGGGCTTATCTATTGATGAAATAATAAAAAACACATTCCCTCCAGGGTCAATAACAGGAGCTCCAAAAAAGAGATCTATGGAAATTATAGAAGAACTTGAAGATAAAAGAAGGTCTGTTTACTGTGGTGCTACAGTTTTAATCAAACCAAACCTTGACTTTGTTATGAGTGTAGCCATTAGACAGATTCTTTTTAAAAAAGATAAAGCTTATATATACGTAGGTAGTGGAATAGTGT
Organism: Sulfurihydrogenibium subterraneum DSM 15120; assembly: GCF_000619805.1. Lineage (NCBI taxonomy): Bacteria > Pseudomonadati > Aquificota > Aquificia > Aquificales > Hydrogenothermaceae > Sulfurihydrogenibium > Sulfurihydrogenibium subterraneum. The sequence goes on from NZ_JHUV01000008.1 coordinate 163,078, forward strand.
CTGATTCAAACCCAGTAAAAGAGTGGGAAGAAACATTGTTAAAGGCTAAAGCTAACCTCAAGGCAATTGGCATAGGAGATTTGTAGCCAAAAGTTTATAGATTCAAGTAATTAAGAACATTTTTAAAATCAGTTGGAATTTCTGCAGTTAAATCTATCTTTTTGTTTTTATAAGGATGGAAAAAAGAAAGTTTATAAGAATGAAGCATCTGACGACTTACTCTTTTAAGTAGATTATGCTCTAACTTTTTAACTCCGTAAATTTTATCTCCTACTATTGGATGTCTTATACTTGCAAGATGTTTTCTTATTTGATGTTTTCTTCCTGTTTCTATCCTTACCTGAAAGTAAGAAAATCCATTGCCTTTTTTTATAAGTTTTATGTGGCTTACAGCTGGTTTGTCATCTATTGGTAAATTTACTGTTAAATGATTAAAGTTTGCCTCGTTGTGAGATATAGCAAGATAAAGTTTGAATACGTTTTTATCTTCCCATAACTCTTTAAATCTTTCAAAAATTTTAAAATTTTTTGCAAGTAGCAGTATTCCTGATGTTTCTTTGTCAAGTCTGTGAATTGCTTTTATTTTTGGATTTTTTAGTTTTTCTCTTAATATAAACTCTACAGAGTCTTTTTCTCTATCACTCACCAGTGTTGGCGGCTTGTTTACAGCTACTATATACTCATCTTCGTATATTATTTTTAGATTCTTTGTATCTATATGTTGGGCTTGTAATATCTCAACTACATCTCCTTCTTTCAAAGTGTGAGATGCTATCCAAACTCTTTTATTATTAACTAAAACATTTCTACTGTCTATTATATCTTTTGCTTGGTTTTTTGAGATTTTTAAACTGTCTGCTATAAAATCTTTCAAGTTTACAGCTGTTTTTACGTAAAATTTTTTAATCATTATCTATCCATTCTAAATAGTATTTTCTTACTTCATTAAAAAAAGGAATGTTTTCTTTATAATCTAAGTACGTCCATATCAAAGGCTGGAAGCTCCCGTGGTGGTAAAGAAGCTCTATCTCCCCATAAACACCTTTTCCTATGTAAACCCTTGAACCTTTATATTTGTGGCTTAGAGCTATTACTTGATATTCATCAAGATAAACAGGGTCTATATTTACCGTTCTACCACCGTTTTCTCTAAATTCATCTTCTAAATTCATACAGAAATGTTTTAAACTTACACTTTCTTCTCTGTCTATTAAACAATCTAACACAAAAAAGTTTTTTAACAAGCCTTCTCCCATCTCTTTTTCGTAGTAGCTTGAATAAGAGAGTGTAAAAGCTTGAGTTTTTTTCAATACCTTTCCAAACTTGTTTTCGATTATTTTTAACACTTTGTCTAAATTTTCTGACTTTTCTTTATTCCACATTATTGCAAATAATAGTAATGCTTTTTTGTTTATCAATGCTTTTTCTCACCTTTTGCCATTCTTATTGCGTGTTTTAAAAGTGGTGCTATCATTCTAAGATTGTCTTTAACTCCTGAGGAACTTCCTGGTAAGTTTATTATAAGAGTGTGGTCTCCTGCTACACCGCAAACAGCTCTTGATAGAAGAGATTTAGGTGTAAATTTTACTCCAATTACTCTCATAGCTTCTTCAAATCCTATCATTTCTTTTTCTATTACTTCTTTTGTAGCCTCGGGAGTGTTATCTCTTTTACTAAATCCAGTCCCTCCTGTTGTGAAGATTATGTCTACTTTGTTAGTCAACTCTTTTAATTTTTCTACTATCATCTCTTTGTCATCTGGAAGTATGTCGTAGTGAATTACTTTTCCTCCAAATTCGTTTTCTATAATATCAATTGCTACTTTTCCACTTTTATCTTCAGCTTCTTTTTTATAACAGCTATCGCTTAAAGTAATTACTGCACAGGTTATTCCTGATAAATCTTCTTCATAATCAGATTTGCCACCTTTTTTAGATACAAGTTTAATATCAGATATAACCATATTTTTATCAAATGCTTTACACATATCGTAAACATTTAAAAGGGCAGCTGAAACTGCCGTTAGAGCTTCCATTTCCACTCCTGTTCTTCCTATACATCTTACAAAAGATTTAACGTATATCCCGTCTTCTTGAAGCTCTACTTCTACAAAAGCTTGGTCTATAAGGATAGGATGGCAGAAAGGTAAAACTTCTGGAGTCTTTTTAGCACCAAGGAGTCCTGCCATCTGGGTTGCAGTTATTACATCTCCCTTTGGAATCTGTTTGTTTTTTATCATTTCTATTGTTTCTTTTGAAAGATATATTTTACCTTCTGCTAAAGCTTCCCTGATAGTTTCAAATTTCATTGATACATCTGCCATTTTCATCTAAAAACCCTCCTACACAACTGCGTAAATCTCTTTTAAGTTTCTTCCTTCTTCTGCCCAATCAAGTCCGTATCCTACAACAAATTTATCTGGTATAACAAATCCAGTATAATCAGCGTCATAATCTACTTCCCTTCTTTCTTTTTTATCAAGGAGTACCACAGTTTTTAATTTTTTAGGACTTCTTAAACTTAAAGCTTCAACTAAAGCCTTTAAAGTCCTTCCTGTATCTATAATATCGTCTATAATCAAAACGTTTTTATCTTTTATATCAACGGACATATCTTTTATAAATACAACTTCTCCCATACTTTCCATAGATGTTTGATAAGATGAAACCTGCATAAAATCAATGTAAACTTTACCTTTTAAATTCCTAACTAAATCTGCAAAAAACATAAAAGAGCCTTTAAGTATTCCTACCGCGTAAATTTCTTCTCCTTGGAAATCTTGATTTATTTTTTCAGCAATTTCTATAACTTTCTTTTTAATTTCATCTTCACCTATCAAAAGTTCTAACTTTCTTCCTCTTATCTCCATAATTTACTCCTTTAAATCTTTTTTCATAACTATAGCATCTTTTCCATCAGCGTAATATTTTTGTCTTATTGCCAAAAATTTAAATCCTAACTTTTCATAGAGTTTTTTTGCAGGTTGGTTGTCTAACGCAACCTCAAGGTAAACAAATCTAACATTTTTTGTTTTTAAATACTCAAAAGTTTTCTCAAGTAAAATTTTACCATATCCTTGTCTTTGAAACTCCTTTTTTACGGCTAATATTGTTATCTCAGCTTCATCAAACAGATGCCAAAATTGAATAATGCCTATGATTTTTTTATCTTCCAATATAAAAGTTTTGAAAAAATCAGATTTTTTCTCGAGGATAAAATTTTCTCCGAATAAATCTTTTAAGATAGATTCAACATAGGAATAATCCTCAATTTTAGCTTCTCTAAAAGTCATAAGATGCTATTTTTTCAGCCTCTTTCTGCCAAGATAATTTTCTACTTAAGATAACTTTAACTTTATCATAATCTTCAGAGTAAGAAATGTTTATAACTTTCTCCTGTTTTGGTAAAAATGCTTCTTTTGGGGTTATCATCTGGGAATCAGAGTAAACTTCTTTTCCATCTTTGTAAATTACAATATCAACGTAATACTTAGGATTTCCGTGGTCTGCTGTTGGAACGTTATGTGGAACTTTTAAGTTAGTTATCTTTACAACAAGAGCTGAGCTATCTTTAGATACTTTTACGTCAAAGAAATCCTTTTTAGACTTTGGAACCATAAAACCGTGATGATGGATTTCCTTAGATGCATGAAATAGGTCAAAAGGAAACTTTTGAATAAGCTTTCCCTTTTCAGCAGGCATATGACACTGCTGACAGTTTTTATCTGTTGCAACTGTTTTCCACTGTTTGTAAGTTTCTTGATGGCATCCAGAACATATTTCTGCTTTTGTATACTGTAAGTCCTGAGTTGATGGATGGGGTGGCGAAAATACATCGTATGGTCCGTGCATAGATTTAGTAGAGTCTCTAAAATGGCATGCTGCACAGTTAACACCGTCTTCCTTGTGAAAATCTCTTAAATTCGGTTTATCGTTGACTGTTATCTCATAAGCTGCATGACAAGATAGACATTTTGTTTTAGTGTAGTTTTCCGAGGCCCTTTTAAATTCTGGACTTGTCCAAGCTACAGCGTGCCTTGAATCTTTCCACTGCTTGTATATATTTTGATGACAATCTGAACATCTTTGAGCAACAGGTCTTTGTAAAAGGTCTTTTTCTTGAAAAACATCTTTTACTTTATCACAGGAAAAAAGTAAAAACCCTCCTAAGAGGATAATTATAAATCGCATTTTTCTCCCTCAAAATCTTCTATTAAATGGCCTAACTTATTTTTCTTAGTAAGAATATACTTTTCATTATGAGGGTTTGTACCTGTAAATATAGGTACTCTCTCTACAACCTCTAATCCAAAACCTTCTAATGCTACTATCTTTCTGGGATTGTTAGTCATAAGTTTCATCTTTCTAACGCCAAGGTCTAACAGTATCTGAGCTCCTGTTCCAAAGTCTCTCAAATCAGATTGAAATCCTAATTTGTGGTTAGCTTCTACAGTGTCGTACCCTTCATCTTGTAATTTGTAAGCTTTTAATTTATTTATAATACCTATACCTCTCCCTTCATGACCTCTCATGTAAACCAATACACCTTTTCCTTTTTCCGCTATCTTTTTAAGTGCTTGGTGGAGTTGATTTTGACAATCACACCTTAAAGATCCAAATATATCTCCTGTTAAACATTCTGAGTGAACTCTGACTAAAGTAGGTTCATCTGGATTTATATCCCCCATAACTAGTGCAACGTGCTCATTTCCATCAACAAGACTTTTATAACCATATATTTTAAATACTCCATATTTTGTTGGTAAGAATGCCTCTGCTTCCCTTGATATAAGTTTTTCTCTTTTTAACCTATGCTGGACTAAATCTGCAATAGTTATTATTTTTAAGTTATGTTTTTTTGCAAACTCCATCAAATCTGGAAGTCTTGCCATCGTTCCATCATCTTTCATTATCTCACATATAACCCCTGCTGGGTACAATCCTGCCAGTTTTGCCAAATCAACAGAAGCTTCTGTATGTCCTGTTCTTTCTAATACTCCTCCTTTTTTTGCCATTAAAGGAAAAATGTGTCCTGGTCTTACAAAGTCTTCTGGCTTAGCATCAGGACTTACTGCAAGCTTTATGGTTAAAGCTCTATCAAAAGCAGATATTCCAGTTGTCGTCCCAAAATTTGGATGGGCGTCTATAGAAATACAAAACGCAGTTCCTTTTGGGTCTGTGTTATAAGTTGTCATAAGGGGTATATCAAGCTCTTTTAATCTATCGGGAAGTAATGATAAGCAGATTAATCCCCTTCCTTCTTTTGCCATAAAGTTTATTATCTCTGGTGTTATTTTTTCAGCAGCTGCAACTAAATCCCCTTCGTTTTCCCTATCAGGGTCATCTACAACTATTACCATCTTTCCTTCTTGGATATCTTTAATTGCTTCTTCTATAGTATTAAATTTAAATTCCATCTTATTCCTCTTTTTTTTCTTTATTAGTAAAAAACATTTTAGCACTATTTATAAAATTTTCAATTTTTTCCTTTATTTCTTCGTACTTTTCCTTTACCCTGTCTTTAAATGTTTTTGGTTTTTCGTTTTCCTCTATTCCTAATATTTCATTAATCTTTTTTTGCTTTTCCTGTTGAGATAAATCTATTTTCTTATCTTCTTCTTTTTGATTTTCTACCTGACTTTCTGAGTGTTTACCTGAATAGATATAATTGTTAAAATCTTCCCAAGATTTAAAAGGAAAATATTGGTATAAATAGTAAGCCCCGATTATAATTATTAGAATATAAATAATTTTTCTCATAATATATAAGTATAGAATAAATCAGATTGTTTTGCAATAAAAATTTTGAGAAGGGGGAGAGACTCCCCCTTAAAGAACATATTAAGTTGTTGAACCTTCTTCGTCTAAATACAACTCTCTGAATACTTCGTCTGTTATTTGGACATTTTCCCCTTTAAATCCTGGGAGTGCTTCCATTCTTACCCATGCAGACCTGTACCATATATCAGTTGGTACTTTATTTACAGGAGCAACTTCTTGAGCTTTTGTTTCTGCGTGGTAATCCCAGTTCATATAAGCGTTAAAGTCCTGTATTATATCAGTAATAACCATTCCATAATCATTTATAAGAGCTTTTTGGAATTGATGCCATCTTGTTATAGATGAATCTCTTAAAGTAAGTCCAAAGTATCCTACACTACCTTCTTGTCTTAAAGCAGCTATTCCTCTCGCTATGAATGCTTTAAATGCTTTCAATGTTTCTGGTGGGTCAGTAATAAATACGTCAAAAGATTTTAGCCACTCTTCAGGGAATGGATTTCTAAGGTCAAATCTTATAGCCTCTGCGTTATCTATTCCAAGTTCTTTAAATATTCTGTTATCAAAATCTATAGACCTTTCGTCTATATCAAGGATTAAAACTCTTCTTGGCAATCTTGTTAATGCTACTGCTAAACCTGTAAGGTCGTCTTCAGCTCCCATAACAAGTATATCTCTGTCTCTCAAATCTTCTCTTGAGTCAAGGAATAAAACTCTTGAAACTGTTGTTTCTGGAGTTACGCTACCTTGGTCGTACTCTTGAATTGCTTTTGGCCTGTCTTTTGTAACTTGTAAAAATGTATGATACCACTCTAAATTTGCATAGAAAGGTATTCCTCTTCCTTCACAAGCTTTACAAGAGTAATCAACAGCAGGAGGAATTTTTAAGTCTTTTACAAGTTGTAATCCTTTTTCTGTTAAAAGGATTTCATCATTTTCAATTTTAGCTAATCCTTCTGCAACAAGTTCTTTTACTATCTGTGAGGTTGCTGGAACTGGTTGGTCTGCAAGGTCTACCACTTTCCAAAAGTCAGATGTTGTTAAAAGTCCTGCTAAAACTCTCTCAACACTTCTGCCGTAAAGCTTGATACCTGTCTTTTCTGAAGCTCTCTGTGCAATAACGTTTAAAACTTCTCTTGCCAATTTCTCACCTCTTTAGTTATTTTATTAAATCTGATACAAATTTAGGTAATGCGAAAAGAGAAGTATATATTTTATCACAAAAGTATCTTGTGTTCAAATTATTGATTTTTTCATAATCTTTATCGCTGTTATCAAATATTTTTACATCATCAGAAGCCATAGTAAAGCTCCACATTCCTGCAGGATAGGTAGGTATAAAAGCAAGATAAGTTCCATAGTTTTTAAAAACTTTTTGTATCTCTTTTACAGCTGTTTTAAAGTACTCCTCCTGTAAAAAAGGAGATTCTGTTTGTGCCGTCATTATACCGCCTTTTCTTAATGCACCTTTTACCTTTTCGTAAAAAGATCTTTTAAATAATGCTTCTGCAGGTCCAACGGGGTCTGATAAATCAAGTAAAATTACATCATAGTACTCTTTTCTCTCATCTAAAAATTTATTTCCGTCTTGAACAAAGATAGACACTTTCGGATTGTTTAACTCACACGAAATAGTAGGTAGATACTGCTTTGATACGTTTATAACATCTTCATCTATTTCACATAAGTGAACTTCCTTTACAGAAGGGTGTTTTAACACTTCTCTTACAGTTCCTCCATCTCCACCACCTATAACCAATACTCTCTCAGGGTTTTGATGCTTTATTAAAGCAGGATGTGCAAGCATTTCATGATATATAAACTCATCTCTTTCTGTTGTTTGAACAGCTCCATCAAGTACCAGCATCTTTCCATACTCGTAAGTGTCAAGTAAAAGTATCTCTTGATAATTTGATTGGAGGTATTTAGCTTCTTTTACTTTTACAGTTAAACCTGTATTTTTAGTTTGATACTCTGTAAACCAGATCACTTCTTTTCCTCCTTTTACGGTTTTATTATGATACATGTAGAGCCTTGATTAAAGTACTTATCGTATAGAGACTCTAAATCTTTTAATTTAACATTTTTTATTAAATCTGTATACATTTTATCCATTTGATAACCAAGTCCAACCGTTTCAAACCAGCCTAAGTAGTACGCCTGTTTTACTCTTGTCTGATGATCCATTAAAAATCCACCTATGATTTTTTCTTTAGCAGTGTTTATTTCTTCTTCTTTAATTCCCTCTTTTAAACTTTCAACAACTCTTTTAATTCCTGATACAGCTTCTTCTGTTTTTTTTGGGTCAGTACCTATGTAAGCTACAACAGTTCCTATATTTATTCTTGTTGGAAAGAAAGACCCAACTGCATAGGCAAGCCCTCTTTTTTCTCTAAGTTCTTGGAATAATCTCGAAGTAAAGCCACTTCCAAGTATTGAGTTTAAAACTCTAAAAGATATGTAATCTTTATCTTTAATTGTAGGAGCGTTATAAGCTATCATAATTGTAGATTGAGCACCTTCTCTTTTTATTTCTTTACATGGAAGATTTTCTATTTTTTTATCTATTTTAGCAAAGTTAAAAGACTCACCTTTTGGAATACTGTTAAATACTTTTAAATACTCGTAAGCTTTTTTATATTCTAAATCTCCTACAATAGATACAACCATTCTATTACCATTGTTTAACTGTTTCCATCTGCTGAATACATCTTGGATAGTTATATTAGGAATAGTTTCCTCCAATCCTAAAGGAGAGTACTCATAGTTTGTCCCTTTAAAAATCTCTTTTCTTAACTCATCAAATCCATACGCAAAACCTTCTTCTTTTTTAGCTTTTATTTGAGCTACTACATTCTTTTTTTCTTGTTCTAATTTATCTTCAGGAAATTTAGGATTATTCAGTATGTCTTGGATAATAGATAGAGCTTTCGGAAAATCTTCTACTTTTACCGCAAAATCTATCTCTGAAAAGTCTTCAGATGTAGAAGTAGATATAAAACCACCACTATCTTCAAAAAATTTACTAATTTCATACTGAGAATAATTTTTTGAACCTTGAAGTAAAAGTTTTAAAGTTAAATTAGTTAATCCTGCCTTTTCTTTTGTATCTTCAAAACTTCCACCTTTTATAAAAATCGACCCACCAATTATCCCTCTGCCTTCTGTCTCTTTATATATTAGTGTAATACCATTAGGATAAATATTTTTAACCAAATTCTCTCCTCCAAAAGAAAGGTAAAATAAACAAATATTTAATACAATTATTAATCTGATTACCATAACTAACCTCATGATTTAAATAAGAAGATTATACCATAAAAAGAAAAAGCCCCCTAAAAGGGGGCTTGTAATATGAAAATAATTGGAAAAATTTAATTTCTCATTAACTCTCTTAACCAGATATACTTATCTGCAGCTTCGGTACCTTGTCCTACTACTGACATCCATCCAAGAAAATCTGGAATCCAATCAAAAACAATGTAGGATACAGTAAACAAGATATACCCTATCCAGAACATCATCCACCAAGTTGGAACTGCATCAGTAACATAGGTTATTTTGTCTATTGCTCTTGTATTTTCTAAATGTCCAGCCATATTTTAATACCTCCCTGATTTTTTCTCAGCTTCTATTAATTTTTCTTCTCTTTCTAATAATTCGTATTTTGGACCTTCAATATCTTTAAAATCTCCCTTTAGATAAGAGTAAATAAAAAGAGTTAACCATCCTGTTAGAGCTACTATGTAGCTTATTACTTCTACTAAGAATCCTTTAAGCTCAAATCCAGCTTCTAAGTATGCAACTGTTCTTACAGCAATAATTGAACCTACAACAAAAAGGAATATAAACAGAACCATCAAAGAAACTGTTCGTTGTGTTATCTTCATTTAATCCACCTCCGGTGGTGTTAAAATGGGGCAAAAGCCCCAAACTTTTGATAAATTCATTACTTTAAGGCCCATTCTTTTGTAGGTTTAACTTCCCAAGAACCTAGCCACATAACATAAGTAAGAAGTCCGATACCTCTTTCGTTAGGAACGATATTACCGTTTTTATCCTTTTCAAAGTACCAAGGATATCCAGGCATGTTAGACCCTGGTGAAGTAGTTAGTGGGTTATATAGGTGAGCTACTTGCCAGTCTATGTTATGTACTGCAGCTTCTCTTATTAAATCTGGACCGATTCTCTTTGTACCCCATAGAACTGGAGCTTGTAGTTCATTTTGATACTCAGAAGGATAAGATACAGTATTAGATACACCGGGGATTCCAAATCTGAGAGTTTCGTTAGAAACCGGTCTTATCATTTGAGAGTGGCAGTTCCAACATCCTTCTGCAACATACCAGTGATGCCCAATTCTTAAAGCTTTTTCAAAAGACTTTTCATTTACTTCGCCATAATACTTTTTAAACTGTTCAGGATAGTACATTGCTAATCTTTCAAAGTCTGCCCATGCAGATGTATTTTTAGCCTTAGCTTCTGCAGCAAGGTCTGATACCTTTTTCATTGGTATATCTTTCAAAACAAACATAGGTAAAGCCCAAGATATAAAGTCAGCAAATAGGAAGAAGCCCAGCCCTGCTACTAATACTATAAACGGAAAACGTTCCATTTTACCCATTTTTAACCACCTCCATTAAGCATTTCTGAGTTGAGCTTCTAAACCTTTTCCAGCAGTTGCTGTTTTGTAGAAGTTCATAGCGTACATTAGTAATCCAGTTAACATCATAATACCTGCAACAGATCTAAAGTACCAGAAAGGTTTAGAGAAGTTTACAGAGTCGATCCAAGGGTTTAATCCTATCCAGTCAAATCCTTGTACTAATCCAGCGGCTGTAAGGTCTACAAACATAGCTATAACACCTATTGTTAATAACCAGTAAGCACCCTCTGACATACCTTTTGAGTACATTGTCTCTTTACCAAATAATCTTGGCCATACATACTCAGCCATTCCAAGAACCCACATACCAAATGTTCCAAACATTATAAGGTGTGCGTGTCCAGTAACCCAGTCTGTAAAGTGGATAACTTTTTGGAAAGTTAATGTAACGTGGAATGCACATTGGAAGCAAGTAATCCAGTAGAAGATAGCTCCTGTGTACATATATCTTAGTGGAACGTTGTATTTTAATACTTCTGCAGAACCTCTTAAAGTCATCATAAAGTTAATTAAAACTGATGTTACTGCAAACTCAATAGCAACTGTTGCAAATACTGCTGAGTACTGAGCAAACATTGGAATTGGAGACCATAAGAAATGGTGAACTCCATTCATTGGGTAGAAAAACGCTAATCCCCAGAAACCAAGTAAAGAAAGACCATGAGACCACATTGGTTTTTTCATTATAACAGGTACGAAGTAGTACATTAATCCCCAAGCAACTGGAGTAACGTAAAGACCAACTAAGTCATGAATGAATGTAGATTGTACAGCTCCTGCTCCAGAACCTGCAGACCAGAATCTTGGTATAAAGTTACCCATAAATACAACGAGAGGAGTCCATACTAACATTGCAGAAACATACCAACCTGTAACATAAAGTGGAGCTTTTTGAGATGCTTTAATTATAGGAGCTCCAAATTGTATAGCGTGCAATAATAACCAAGCAACTATTATTGGATCGAGCCACCATGGAGTTTCACCCCATTCAACGTTATCTGCCTGACCTAAGAAAAGTATAGCTACAACAGTTATTAAAACGGCTGCTTGAAGACCTATAAACATAAATCCACCAAGATACTTTTCATTAAGTACTTTATAACCGGTAAATCTTGGAACAGCCCAGTAAAGCAACCCAGTAAACATGTTTACTAAAAATCCATAAGCTGCACCAGCAGTATGAATCATTCTTACTCTACCGGGGGATAAAAATTCAATTCCAGGGAAAGGATATATACCGTCAAGCTGTAAAGAGTAGAGGAAACCCATTAAACCTACTATAATGAAGAAAATCAAACCCATTGCAACATGAAGCTTAACAAGGGTGTAGTTAACCAAATTGGTTAACTGAACTTCACCTGCTGTTGAAGTAGCAGTTGCCATCTTAAGCACCTCCTTTTATTATTTTCCTTGATTCATTAGATACGCAATGTAAGAAACTAAATGCCATCTGTCTTCTTCTGATAAATGGTCAAACTTAGGCATTGGAGAGCCCTCTAAACCTACTGTTAAAACTCTAAAGGTATCTTTTGGAGAAGGACCTGCAGCTCTTACAGGATATGTTAAGTTTGTTGGTGGAACTGGTAAAGTTGATGCAATTGGACCATCTCCTTTTCCATTTTCACCATGACAAGCAGTACAGTTTGCAGCGTATAACTCTTTTCCTTTCTCAATAGATTCTTTCGTAGCAAAGTAAGGTGGTATTTGTTTGATTTGTGAGTAGACAGATTCTCCTGGTTGTTCTTTTTTCCATCTGTCAGAGAATGTTTTGATGTAAGCAATAACAGCTCTCTTTTGAACTTCTGGAACTAAGTGGAAAGATGGCATTGGAGTTTGAGGTATACCCCAATCTAACACGTGTAAAAGGTCTTCATCTGTTGGAAGTGTACCTTCTGGAGTTGACTTCCATCTAAACACACCAGTGTGGAAGTTTGGTGGTTTGTCCTTGAAGAAAGGAGCCGCCATACTGTTACCGTCTCCATTTTCACCGTGACAACCAACGCAGAACTTGTTGTAAACCTTGCGACCTGCCTCTTCCATCTCTGTCAGCTCAGCTGTCTTTTTAGCTTGAGCTGGTTTGGAAGAGTAAACGTGGAGCAGCCCATACACAAAAAGTGCTGGGAAGAAGAAGAACAGGATCCACCTGATAGCTGTGTTTTCTCCCATGAAAACAACCTCCTATAGAATATGATTTAAATCAATATTAAACAAATTGTAAATAAATTTCAAGCTTATAATTTAATGTTAAATTTTGTAAAATTTAACACGACTAAATTTCTTTAATTGTCTCATATATCTCAACAGAAGGATTACCAGCAAACCATTCTTTTGGTGGTGGGTTTTTGTGTGCTTCCGCAAATGCTTGACTTTTTGTATAGTTTAAAAAACTATCCATATCTTTCCAATATGTAATAATTACAACTTGATTATTAGGTGGCATAGAAGGAAAACTTCTTCCGGCTAAAATCTTCATACCTAAAAAGCCTTCCATCTTATCAATTCCGTGTTGTCCAAACTTTTCTTTAGACCTTTCTTCAAAATCTTTCATAAACTCTGGCTTGATTGGGAATTTTGTTAAAACTACAACCATTTACACCTCCTTTAAAATCATTTTATGAGCTTTTCCTATTATTTCAGAATAATGTTTATAACCTTTTCTTTTTACATGCTGTTTTAACCCATCGATTATTTTTAATGGAGAGTATGGATCATAAAAGTTTGCAGTTCCTACTTGTATAGCAGAAGCTCCGGCTAATATATGTTGAAGAGCATCTTGTATGTTTGATATACCACCAACTCCTATTATAGATACTTTACTGCCATACTTTGCATAAACTTGCCATATCATTCTAACAGCTATAGGTAAGATTGCAGGTCCTGATAATCCACCTGTTATTGTTGAAAGTATAGGTTTTTCTTTTTCTACGTCTATGGCCACACCTAAAAGAGTGTTTATTAAAACTAATCCATCAGCGTTTGCACTTACGCAGGCATCCGCAGTGTCAAGAATATTAGTTACATTAGGAGAGAGTTTTACTAAAAGTGGTTTTTTTGTTATCTTTTTCATTTTATAAACAAGGTCATAAAGGACTTGTGGGTCGCTACCAAAAGCTATTCCACCTTTTTTCACGTTAGGACAGGAAACGTTTAGCTCAAGTCCATCAACACCATCTGCTTTGTCTAACTTTTCTGCAACAGCTAAATATTCCTCTTCATCTTCTCCAAAAACGTTCGCAAATATCCTTGTATCGTACTTTTTTAATTTAGGTAATGTCTCATTTATAAAGTAATCTACTCCTGGATTTTGCAGTCCAATAGAGTTAAGCATTCCAGCAGGAGTCTCAACAATCCTTTCTGGCATATTACCTTTTCTTGGTTTTAAAGAAAGCCCTTTTACAACTATGGCACCAAGAAGTGATAAATCATACAGTTTTGCAACTTCAAGACCATAACTAAAAGTTCCCGAAGCAGTCCAAACAGGATTTTTAAACTCTATTCCAAATAACGTATGTTTTAAAACATCTTTTTCCATTCTCTGCCCTCATTTAATGATAAAATAATATGATACCTTAAAAGTAAAGGAGTATCAAATGAAAAAAGTTCTTCTAACTGGAGCTGCAGGATTTATAGGCTGGAAAACAGGAAAATTTTTGTTAGAAAAAGGTATTGAAGTTATAGGTATTGATAATATGAACGATTACTATGACATAAGACTTAAAGAATACAGGAAAAAAGATTTAGAAAAGTATGAAAACTTTAAATTTTACCATGTTGATATAGAAAATTTAGGAGCTTTAGAGGTGATATTTAAAGACCACAAATTTTACTGTGTTATCAATCTTGCTGCAAGAGCTGGAGTAAGGTATAGTATGATAAATCCTCACGTTTATATGACTACAAATGCAAATGGGACTTTAAATTTATTGGAAATGATGAAAAAGTATCAAGTTAAAAAGATGGTTTTGGCTTCAACATCTTCACTTTATGCAGGTCAACCAATGCCTTTTAAAGAAGACCTCCCTGTAAACACTCCTATATCTCCTTATGCTGCTTCAAAAAAGGCAGCTGAAGTGATGGCTTATACTTACCACTACCTATACGGTATTGATGTTTCAGTTGTAAGATACTTTACTGTGTATGGACCTGCTGGAAGACCTGATATGAGCATTTTTAGATTTATAAAATGGATAGATGAAGGAAAGCCTATAATACTTTACGGAGATGGCTCTCAATCAAGAGATTTTACATACGTTGACGATATCGCAGAAGGAACAATTTTAGCAACTAAAGAGGTTGGTTATGAGATAATAAACTTAGGTGGTGGTAAAAATCCTATAAGTTTAAAAACGGTAATAGAAACTATAGAAAGATATCTTAACAAAAAGGCAGTTATAGACTACAGACCTTTCCACAAAGCAGACTTAAAAGAAACATGGGCTGATATAACAAAAGCAGAGAAACTTTTAGGCTGGAAACCAAATGTAAGCTTTGAAGAGGGAATAAAGAAGACTGTTGAATGGTACTTAGAAAACAGAGAGTTTTTAAAAGATATAGAGGTTGGAAAAGAATAACATTTATAAAGAGTGAGCAAAAGACAGGAGCTTCTCTTTTATTTTTTGAAGGTTAATATTTTCTTTATTTGAGATAGAAGAGATTTGTGAGATGGGAGTTTTCAAAAGATGAATTAACAGTTCTTTTTCCTGATTTTCAAGGTCAATAATGTTTAAATTTAGTTCGCCGTTTAAATACATAAGTCTTACTAAAAATGAAAGTTCTAACAAATCAGTGTCGTTTGTTAAAGTAAGATAATATAAAGTTTTTTTTAGGAGTATAAAAATTTTCTCATCTTGATGAGGAGCAAAACTATAAATCCAGCTAATAACATTATAAGCTGATAAAAATCTGTTATAATCTTTTACAATTTCAATAGCAACATTTTTAAAATTATCAATCTCGTTTATATAAAGTTTGTCTTTTATCTTGAAAAAAACACCAGAAAACCAGTTAAACTCTGTTAGGGATACTATCGGTAAATTTTTTATCAGTTGTCCGTTTTGAATAAAAATACTTTCTTTACCTAACTTTTTTGTGTAAACAGTTAAACTTAAATCTTTTTCTCCAACAAATGTTCTTTTTAAGACTATGGCTTGGTCTTTGAAAAGTGTGTACAACTACTCTTTACTCCAAGATTTTGATACATTTATCTCGAACTCAACTGGAACTTCTTTTAGTAAATACTTTCCTGCCTTTTCCATAGATTTAGAGAGTATTTCTTTAACTTTGTCTACATCTTCTTGTTTTACTTCAACAACTATCTCGTCGTGAACGAGATTGACAACCTTTGCGTCTAAGTCTGATAAACTCTTGTAAAATAATACTACTGCCATTTTAAGTAAATCACTTCCAGTCCCTTGTATAGGGTAGTTTACTGCGTCTGTAAATTTATAAGCTATAAGTTTTCTTCCAAGTAGTGTTTCAACCTGAATAAACTTGTGTTTTTCTAAGTAATTTTTAACTTTTTCGTGCCACTCTTTAAATTTTGGATAAAAATTAAAAAAGTTTTCGTGGAAAGTTTTTGCTTGAGAAAGTGTTATATTTATATTGTAGTTGTTTTTTGCATACTCTACCAATGATTTTGGAGATATCCCGTAGATAAGTCCAAAGTTTATAGCTTTTGCAAGATTCCTCTCTTCTTTCGTTATATCTTGATAATCTTTCCCTGTGATTACGGAAGCTGTAAGTTTGTGAAGGTCTTTCTTTTCTTTAAATGCGTTTATCATATTTTCGTCTTTTGTATACTCTGCCGCTATTCTAAGCTCTATCTGAGAGTAGTCTGCAATTATAAATAAGTATCCATCAGATGCTCTGAAAATGCTTTTTAAATTTTTTGGTATGTTTTGAAGATTTGGTTTATAAGAGGACATTCTACCAGTTGAAGCACCTATCTGTTTAAACTCTCCGTAAATTCTTGAGTTTTTAACATACTTAGAAAGTTCTTCTAACTTATCAAGGGTTTTTTTCTCATATCTTAAAGAAAGAAGATTTTTTACTTCTGGTCTATCTTCGTAAGGTTTTAAGTGTACATCTTGAGATGAGAAAGAGCCTTTTTCTGTTTTAGGTAGTTTTAAGCCTAACTTTTTTGTTAAAAAGTTTGCTACTTGCTGTGGAGAAAAGGGGTCTACTGAATACTTTCTTTTAAATTCTATGTAAAGGTTTTGAAAATTAGTTTTAGACTTTTTTATCTGACTGATTAGCTCTGGTTCATCTATTGGTATTCCTGACAGCTCTATCGATACTAAACATGGTAAAAAAGCCATTTCTAAAGCTGCTGTCCCATTTTTTACTCCAAAGACTTTATAAGTGTCTCCTGAGGATTTTAAATTAGATTGTTCCTCATTAAGTCTTACGACTTGTTCTTTAAAAATTGACCTTAAAACTTCTATATCTTTTACTGCGTATTCTATCTGTTCTTTTGTTAGGTTTTCTATCCACCAAGGTGAAGTTTGAAAAGATTTATCTACTTCTTCATCTGTTAATCTCATTGCTACTGCAGAAAGGGAATGTTTTTGAGAGTTATCTCCTTTAGCAAGGATTTTAGAGGCTATAAATGTATCAAATACAACTTTAGGATACACGTTAAAATTAGTTGCTAAAAACTTTAAATCAAACTTAAGATTATGCCCTACAATACCTTTACTTTCTAAAACTTCTTTTAAAAAATCTGTAAGAGCTTCTTTTTCTACTTTAAAAGCATCTATAACAAAGATGTCTTCTTCTGTTCCTATCTGGATAAGTCTTACTCTATCGTTAAAATAATCTACCTTTTCAAAGTCTTTTACAGCTACTTCAGTATCTAAGTAAATGAAAGGAACGTTTTTTAATTTTTCTTTTAATGGCTCAAGCTGTTGAGACTGTGTTATATAGTTAACCATCTATGTCTTCTAAAGTTAAAGCCGTAGCAGTTTTTTCTAAAAGGTCTTTAATAATATCCTGCTCTTTTTCTGGGAATACTGCTTTTACTGCATCAGTTAATATAAAAACTTGATAACCTAAGTTTAAACCGCCGATTACAGTATTTTTAACACAAAAATCAGTTGCAACACCACAAACAAAAATTCTTTTTATACCCCTTTCTTGTAGTAGAGAGTGCAGATTTGTACCTTGAAATCCAGAGTATGCGTCAAAATCTGGACTTATCCCTTTTGAAATTATAAATTTATTGTCAGAAGGTATTTTTAAATCTGGATGTAATTTTGCACCTTCTGTGTTTTGAACGCAATGGGCAGGCCAGATACCACCAAAACCTTTAAAAGATATGTGATTTTCCGGATGCCAGTCCCTTGTAAAGAAAACAGGGTTTAATTTTTTTTCAAAAAGCTCTATATAACTGTTTATAGTAGGTACTATCTTATCAGCATCTTTTACAGGAAGAACGCCATAAGGCATAAAATCGTTTTGCATATCAACCACTATTAAAGCATCTTTGTCTGTTATCTTTACTTTCATTCTTCATCTTCCTCCTGCTTAACTTTACAGTTAATACATAAAGATGCAACAGGACGTGCTTTTAATCTCTCATAAGGAATCTCTGCACCACAAGACTCACATATACCATAAACACCATACTCTATTTTCAAAAGAGTATCTTCTATCTTTTTAAGGAGTTTTCTTTCTCTATCTAAAGTCCTTAATGTAAGGATTCTTTCGGTTTCAGCTTCTGCTCTTTCCATTTCATCTGCACCTTCAAAGGATAAAGCTTCTCCAGTATTTTGTTTCGTATCTTCTATGATTTTATTTTTCCACTCAATAAGTATATTTTTTAACTCTTCTATCTGCTGTGGTGTTAAGTGGTTCATAATTTTACCTCTTAGCTAAATTTTTTTATACTAAGAGGCTAATTATAACATAAATTTAGAAAAATTTAAAAGTTATTCCACCGTAAAATGAGTAATTATTATCTGGATTAAAAATCTTTCCTAACCCTATACCAATTTCTACTTTTCCTTTACTATATCCTATTCCTATCAATCCACCTTTTTCTGTTTTATCATAGGAACTTAGGTAGAAAGTTGTAATTACACTTAAAGCATCTGTTAAGTAGTATTCTGCGGAAATAGATTGAAAAAACTCATTCTGCCCCGATATTCTATTTTTATGTACCATAAAAGACGTATTAGCGTAGAAAGTTAATCTTTCAAAATCTGCTTGAGATACGAGAGTTATACCATAGCTAAGGTGATGTTCGCTAAAATCACTGTCTTTCTTTACAGGAATACCTAAAAAAGGTTTTATTGCAAATTTTAATCCATCTTTTTCGAAAAATCTGTATTTAACTTCTACAAACGGGTCAGATATGTCAGAGTATGCGTTTTCATAGTTTTTTAAATATCCAAAAGGTATATTTAAAGCCAAGTCTGTTTTGTCGTTGTAGCCGTAAGTAAAGTTAAATATGTAGCTACCATCTGATTCATCCGTATGTTTCTTATAAAAGAAGTAGTTTTCATTTTGATAGTTGCCTGTTCCAAGGGTTTCCGTGTCATCCCATATTAAAGCTTTTTTACCTGCAAAAGCATTTATAGATAGAGTTAAAATAACTAGAAACCCTGATATTAATTTTTTATTCATGTAAAACCTCCTACCTAAATATTTTAAATTAACCCTCAAAAATTTGAGTTTTATTCTATTGTAATTGAGACTTAATTTCAATGATAAAATTAGAAAGTTAATCATGTTAAATTTCAAGTTGAAATTAACACAAAATTAATATATGATTTAAATCAATAAATATTCAGGAGGTGTGAAGATGAAGAAGCTCCAAAGTTTACTGCTTGTTTTTGTTTTATCTGCTTTATCTATGGCTTATACTTTACAGGGAAGTACAAAGGGATACCCTAAACCTGTGATTGAAGTGGAGAATCTTGTTAATGAAGAAGGTAAACCTACAAAACTTTCAGACTTTAAAGGAAAGGTTGTTATACTTTATTTTGGATTTACAAACTGTCAACACGTATGTCCTACAGTAAGTGCATCGTTAAAAAGAGTTTCTGATGCATTAGTTCAAAAAGGATTAAAAGACAAGTTTCAGATTGTTTTTATAACAGTTGACCCTAAAAGAGATACTCCAGAAGTTTTAAAAGAGTATAAAAAATCTCACGAATTTGACACCTTCACATTTTTAACAGGTAAAGAAGAAGACCTAAAAAAAGTTTGGAAAGCTTACGGTATAGAAGTCAAAGAGAAAGAAATGGAGATGAAACACGGAGACCACATTATGAAGCACAAAATGATTTCTCATACTCCTGTTATAACCTTTATAATAGACAAAAATGGTAAAATTGTTGAAGATTACAAAGGAATATACCTACCAGAAGACAAAATGATACAGGATATTGAATATCTCATAAAAAATTAGCATAAGAAGGGGCTTTTAGCCCCTGTTGAACATTCTATAAACAACTGGAAGGATAAGTAAAGTTAGCATTGTAGAAGTGAAAATTCCGCCTATAACGACAATTGCTATTGGTTTTTGAGTTTCTGAACCAATATCTCCACTAAACAGTATCGGAAGTAGTCCTAAAGATGCAGCTGTTGCTGTTATTAGTATAGGACGGAGCCTTAGTTTTGTGGCTAAGTTAATAGCATCGTCTATGTTTCTTCCTTCGGCTATAAGTTGCCTTATGTAGGATATTAAAACTACTCCGTTTAAAGTGGCTATTCCAAAAACTGCTATAAATCCTATCGCAGCAGGAACAGATAAATTAAAACCTGATAAATATAAAGAGATTATTCCTCCGATAGTAGCAAATGGAACATTTAGTATAACTATTAAGGCATCTTTTATAGAGTTATAGTTTAAGTAAAGGATCATAAAAATCAAAAGTATAACGATAGGAATGATTATTGAAAGTTTTTTCATTGCTCTTTCTTGATTTTCAAACTGCCCAGAAAACTGTATAAAGTACCCTTGAGGAAGTTTGACTTCTTTTTCTATTTTCAGTTTAAGTTCTTGTATAAATCCTCCAAGGTCTCTTCCTTCAAGGTTTGATTGAACTAAAGCGTATCTTAAGCCATTTTCATGTCTTATTTTAAAGAAACCTTCTGTAATCTCTATATCAGCCAACTCTGATAAGCTCAAAAGATAACCATCTTTTGTTGTTATTGGAATTTGAGACAGTTTTTCAATGCTGTTTATGGTATCTTGTGGAAGTCTAAGAATGATAGGAAAAGTTATTAAACCTTGTTTTAAGTAGTTTGCTTCATAACCTGTAAAGTATCTACCAACTATAGACAACAGCTCCTCGGGTTTGATGTTGTACTTAGCTAAAACTTCTTTTTTAGGGGTTATTTTTAGTTGTAATTTTCCTGATTGTGCCTCTGTTTCTACGTCAACAGACCCTTTTGTATTTTTTACAATTTCTTCTATTTTGTGTCCTATTTGATTTACTTTTTCAAGGTCATCTCCAAAAACTTTTATAGCAACAGTTGACTTTACTCCTGATAAGAGCTCATCTATCCTCATCTGAATAGGCTGTGTAAATCCAAAGCTAACTCCAGGAATGTCTTTTAACTTTTCCCTTAAAATGTTTTCAAACTCTTCTCTTTTTTTGAAGTTTTTCCATTCTTCGTAAGGTTTTAAAATAATAAATGTTTCTATATAATTTACCTCTTCAGGCTCTCCTTTTTCAGCTCTACCAATGTTAGAAAAGGCATTTTCTACTTCTGGAAAATCTTTTGCAGTTTGTTCAACTATACTTGCAACTCTTTTTGCTTCATCAAGACTTACATTAGGATTTAGAAAACTTTTTACTAAAACAGACCCTTCATTTAAAGTTGGTGCAAACTCTGTACCTATTCGTGTAAAAAGGAATAGAGAGAATAAAAAAACAATAACAACAGAAATAAGAACGGTTTTACCATGTTTTAAAGTTTTGTTAAGTATTTTGTGGTAAACTTTGTTTAAAATTTCCATCGCTTTTGTTTCTTCTGATTTTGGTTTACTTAAAAAGTAGTAGGATAAAGCAGGCATAAACACAAAAGCAACTATTAAAGAAGATACAAGGGCAAATATAATTGTAAGGGCAAGGGGCTTGTAATACTTACCTTCAACTGACTCAAAACTAAATATAGGTATAAAGACAACTGTTATAATCAATATTGCAAAAGCAACGGGTTTGAAAACTTCTTTAACAGAATTTTTTATAACCTCTAACTTTGATGCTTCTTTGCCGTGAAACATATGTCTGAATGTGTTTTCTACTACAACAACTGTTGCATCAGCAAAAAGTCCTATTCCTATTGCAAGTCCTGATAAAGACATAAGATTTCCAGAAAGTCCAATTTCTTTCATAAATATAAACGCCATTAAAAGAGTAATTGGAATAGACAAAACAACTAAAATAGCCGACCTTACACTTCCAAGGTAAAAAATCATAGCAATGGATACTAAGATTATACCTTCAACTAACGCTTTTTCTACCGTTGAAACAGCTTTTTGTGTAAGATAAGACTGGTCGTACAGAATTTTTATATCAACATCTTTAGGAAGGATTTTTTTAATTTCTTCAAACTGTTTGTAAAGCCTGTCAACAAGCTCTTTTGTATTTACGTTAACCCTTTTTAAGATTATATTACCTTGGACTTCTTGACCATTTAGTGTAAAAGCTCCTCTTCTGTTTGGAATCTCTCCTTCTTCAACATCTGCCACGTCTGAAAGTTTAAGATAAGAGCCGTTTTCTGTTTTAATAGCTATGTTTTTTATATCTTCCACAGAAGTGATGTAATTTACAGCTCTAACTATCAAATCTCCTTGAGGTGTTTTTGAAAATCCTCCAGGAGTTACTATTCCATATTTTTCAACTGCATCGCTTACATCATTAAAAGAAAGTCCATAAGATAAAAGTTTATCAGGATATATCTTCACTAAAAAAGCTTTTTCTGGACCCCACTGGCTTATTTCTTCTACTCCGTCAACAGACTTTATAAGTGGTTTTATTTTCCATTCCTGAATAGTCCTTAAATCTGTTAAAGGTTTATCTTTTGAAGTTAATGCGTATATCAGAACATTTCCAAGTCCTGAGCTGTTTGGTCCCATAACAGGATTATACTGGGAAGGTATTTGGGATTTTGCATCAGAGAGCTTCTCCATAACCAACCTTCTTGCAAAGTAAATATCTGTCCCATCTTTAAAAAATACGGATATGTAAGACAGCCCAGGCAGTGAAACACTTCTAACTGTACTTACGTCTTTAATTCCTGACATTACTGTTTCTATCTTCTTTGTTATGAGTGATTCTACTTCTTCTGCAGACAGTCCTGGAGCTTCTGTGTATATGTTTACTTGAACAGGCGTAGGGTCTGGAAAAGTATCTATAGGAAGGGTTTTATAAGAGTAAAATCCAAAAGAAACTATTAAAACAAGCAAAAATAAAACAAAAATTCTGTATCTTAACAATAAGTCTATCATTCTCCACCACCTCCAAACACAGAAGACCTTAAGAAAATAACTCCACTGTAAACAACTTCCTCACCTTCTTTTATTCCAGACAGAATAACTGTTTCTTTATCGTCTCTACTACCTATCTGAACTTCCCTTAAAACAAATTTATCTCCCACCCTTACAAAACAGTAATCTTTACCATTTTCTTTAAACACAGAAGAAGAAGGTATAACTAATCCTTTTACAGAAGAAACAGGAATTTCAACATCTACAAAGAGATTTGGTTTCAATAAATCTCCTACATTGTTAACTACTATTCTAACGTCGTTTCTTCTTGTTTTAGGGTCTATTTCGTGGTTTATGTAAGTAAGGATTCCTTCAACCTTTTTCCCAGTAGGCGTTTTAATATAAACTTTCTGTCCTAATTTAAGATTTTGAGCATCTTGGAAAGGAAGCTGAGCTATAACCCAAAGTCTTTCGTGGGAATGGATATACATTATCTCCTGACCTACATTTACAGGACTTCCTTTTATAGCTTTTAAATCAGCTATAAAACCATTTATTTTACTCCTTAAAATGACAGAATTTCCCTTAATCTCTCCGTAAGAAGACAGTATTTTTCTCAAAGCGTTTAACTCTCCCACAGCTTTTTGATACTCTATTTTTGCGTTGTAATACCTAACGTATGGAATAACCTCTTCTTTATAAAGCATCTCTTCTCTGTCTAAAACTTGTCTTGCAGTATCTACTTTGACTTTTGCCATCTCTATGTTTGCCTGAATATCTACTATCTTTGGAGAGTATAAAGTAAGCAAAACTTGACCTTTTTTAACAAGGTCTCCCTGCTTTACGTATAAATTTTCAACAATACCATCCACACTTGAAGATACGCTGTAAGAAAGTGTTGGGTCTTCGTTTACTACAGCTGGGTAGGTTTTAGTTAAAGAATATTCTTTATACTTTGCAACTACAGTTTTTATGCCAAGTTTTTCAGCTTTATCTTTACTTACAACAACTTCTTGAGAAAAGCTAAAAGAAAATAGCAATGCAATTAATAAAAGTGCCTTTTTCATAATGAACCTCCTATTTCTAAGTATTTACTGTACAGCTGATGTAAGTTTTTGTAGATTTCCAGCTTATATTTTAAAGTCTCAAAATAAAGGGTTTTTGTATTGAAAAATTCAAAAAGAGAGATTGTTTTTAACTTATAACTTTTTTCTGCTAAGTTTAACTCGTTTTTAGCAGTCTCAATACTCTCGTTAAGCTGGGAGATTAAATCAAGGTCAGATTTGTAGCTTTCTAAAATAGATGAATACTTAATTTTTAAACTGTTTACTGTGTAATCCTTTAAAGAAGTATAGCTTACTTTTTGACTTTTTACAGACACTATCTCACCAAGGTTTCTGTAAAAGACAGGCAGTGTAAAGTTAACCACTAAGCCACTTTCATACTTGTTATTAGAGTATTCTTTAGCTATTACTCCTACGCTGATCTGTGGATAAGACAATGCTTTATAATACTTTTCTAAAGCTTGTAGAGACCTTATCTTCTCATCAAAGCTTTTAACTTCTGGAAGGGATAAAAAGTCTATTTCTTTGATATCTCTAACATGATAAAAATCTCCTTCTACGTCTTTAATTTCATACCCAACCAAAGAAGACAAACATTTAAGACTTTCAAGGTAAAGTAATTTTTGCTGATTTAACTTTGAGACTGAAAGCTGATATTCCCTTTGAGCTTTAAGTAAATCAAGTTTAGAAGCTTCTCCTAACTTATAAACTTTTTCTGTAAAGTTAAAAATCTCTTTAGACAAGTTAGCCTCATTTTCGGCTATTTTTAAAAGCTCTTTGTTATAGAGTGCTTCATAGAATGATTGATATAATACTGATAAATACTTTCTTTTAAGAGACTCAAACTGTAAAGACTGATACAGCTTCTCACTTACAGCAGATTCTATGTTATACCTTCTCTGATTGTAAAGTTTTAGGGGTTGTGATATGTAAAACTCTGTAATTGTAGCAGAAGAGTTTCCTCCTACAAGTCTTCCAAACTGTATGTATCCTTCTGGATTAGAAAAAGATTTTGCCTTTATGACTTCTCCTTCGTAAGACTCAACTAAACTTTTGTTGCTTAATATGTAAGGATTGTTATCAATTCTGCTTACAATTTCATCAAAAGTCTCTGCTTTGGCAAATACAAAAAATATTAGTATAAAAATAACATACTGCATTTTAAACCTCCTGATTTATTTGAGATTGAGACTAAAATTGATTAGTTATATAGAAAAATTGGGGGTTTAAAGATTTCTTTCACAGAAGGTTTGAGAGCTAAAGTTGGAGAGTATATATTTTTTGATGTTTCTTGATTAAAATCTATTTTAATCTGGTTATTTAAAACTAAAAATGGAGAATGTAAAATTTTATGGATATCTACATTTTTATCACAGCTGTGATTTAAATCTTCCAAAAGCACTACATCTATTTTTTTATCATCTAAAGCTTGAAGAAAATAGTCGTGGAAAGTGTTAAATACAATAGCAAGTAGAAAAGTTAACAAAATTTTGCTTTTATGTTTAACCATCATCTGGAAGAGATTCATCATAACCCCATTTTTCATTTATCTCAGTTTTTTCTCTCTCCTCCCAACACACAGCACAAAAGTAAATATCGGGAATATTAGGGTCTTCTTTCAAATCTATTTTACTACCACACTTTAAACATTCTTTTTCTTCCATTTTAATCCTCACAAAAATATATTTATAAGTATATGCTTACAAAAATTTAAATTCAAGTGATATAATTTTATAAAAAAGGGAGCTGTAGTATGATTGAAGAGTTTTCTCAGATAAAAAAAGATTTTCAATTTACAGAAGAAGATGTAAAGAATATAGTAAAACTTAAACCTATATTTGAAAAGTACCCTGATGATTTTATAGAAAAATTCTACGAATTTATTTTAAGATTCCCTCAAGCAAAAGATTTTTTAAAAAACGAAGAAATTATAAAAAGACACAGAGAAAAAGTAAAAAAGTGGTTTTTAGATCTTTTTAGTGGAAATTATGATTTAGAGTACTTTTTAAAATTAAAAAGAATAGGAGAAGTTCACGTTCAAATAGGGCTTCCTACTCATTACGTAAATGCCAGTATGAATTTCGTAAGAAGATACATAATTGATGTTATTGATAAAGAAGTTGAAGACAGAAAAGAAAGGAATTTATATGTAGCTTCAATAGGAAAACTTCTTGATATTAATCTTGATATTTTAACTGTTTCTTACAGAGAAGAAGAACTTTCAAAGTATGCTGAAATGACAGCAATGGAAAAAAAGATATACGGTTTTGCTAAAAAGTTTTCCGATGTAATAGATTTATTTATTTTAATGGCTTTAGTTATAGTAGCTCTATCAGTATTTTTCCTTTTTGGATATGATTTGTATAAACTTACTTTTAACATCGTTGAACTGGAAGAAGGTATTCTATCTATTTTAGGTAGTCTATTAATTCTTTGGGCTGTTGGAGAGCTTATGACGGAAGAGCTAAGACACCTTAAAGGTGGTAGGTTTGCCATCACCGTGTTTGTTGGTATCGCATTAGCAGCGATAATAAGAAAACTGTTTATAGCATCTTTAGGCTCGGACTCTGAAAAAAAAGCTATAGACCTGCTGTCTTACAGTGCTGTAATACTGTCTCTTGGAATTGTATTTTGGCTTATATCTAAACGGGAATCAAAAGAGTAAGTGTGATAAAATTTTTTTACAATTTAATTTAATTTGGGGAGCTGTCAACTATGAGTTTAAAGATATACAATACTTTAACTGGAAAAAAAGAAGATTTTGCCCCTATCAAACCACCACAAGTAAAGATATATACCTGCGGTGTTACAGTTTATGATTACAACCACGTAGGACACGGAAGAAGTCTTATAGTCTTCGATATGATAAGAAGATATTTAAGATACTTAGGATACAATGTTATCTTTGTAAGAAACTTTACAGATGTTGATGATAAGATTATAAACAGAGCAAAAAACGAATGTCTTCCCTTCACAGTAATATCAGATAAATATATAAAAGAGTACTTTGACGATGCTGAAAAGTTTAGAATAGAACCTGCAGACATAGAGCCAAGAGTAACAACTCACATTCCAGATATAATCAAATTTATTCAGGAGCTGATTGACAAAGGTTATGCCTACGAAGTTGACGGAGATGTTTACTTTTCTGTTAGAAAGTTTAAAGATTACGGAAAGTTATCAAAAAGAAGTATAGATGAGCTTTTAGCAGGTGCAAGAATAGAGCCAGGAGAAAAGAAAAAAGACCCTCTTGATTTTGCTCTGTGGAAGTCAGCAAAAGCAGGAGAGCCATACTGGGAGTCTCCTTGGGGGAAAGGAAGACCAGGATGGCATACAGAATGCTGTGCAATGATATTTAAACATTTAGGTGAAACAATAGACATACATGGTGGCGGTCTAGACCTAACTTTTCCACACCACGAAAACGAGATAGCTCAAGCTGAAAGCTTAACAGGAAAACCTTTTGCAAGATACTGGATACATAACGGGCTTGTTACTGTTAATGGTCAAAAAATGTCAAAATCCTTAGGAAACTACGTTACTTTAAAAGAGATTTACTCAAGGTATGAGCCAGACATTCTAAGACTCCTTGTTTTATCAGTACATTACAGAAGTCCATTAGATTTTTCTTGGGAAAAGATGGAAGAGACTAAAAAAGCCTACGAAAGATTAAAAAATGCAATACAAGAGTATGAAATACTGCAAAAACTACCTGTAGATGAAAACTTTGAAGGAGATTTATACTCAGCAATCCAAAAAGCACAGTCTGGATTTTACTCTGCAATGAGTGATGACTTTAACACTCCTGAAGCATTAGCATCTTTATTTGGACTTGTTAGAGAGATGAACATATTGAAAGATAAAGCTATAAAACAAGGTGGAATATCAAAAAAAGCACTTAACTCCTACAAAGAAGCTGCAGACACACTTCACAATATAGGTAGAGACATATTTGGATTTTTTGACAGCTTACAACCTTGTACAAAAACTGAAGAAATGAAAATAGAAAAACAAGAAGAAAAGTTAGACGAAGACCTTATAAACATACTGATAGAAGTAAGAGATAAAGCAAGAAAAGAAAAACAGTTTGCCATTGCAGACACGATAAGAGATAAGTTAGCAGAAAAAGGAATAGTAATAGAAGACACACCTTTTGGAACAAAATGGAAAAAAGCGTAGCAGAAAAAATATTTGACAGTGTACATAGAGCCTACGATAAATTTTTAAATCTTGCCACATTTAACAAAATTAACAGCTGGCAAGAAACTTTAATAAACGCTACACCAAACGGAAAAAACATTTTAGATGTAGGTACAGGAACAGGAGAGATAGTTAAAAAAATACATCAAAAAGTTAACGAAAATTCTTACATATACGCCCTTGATATATCTTTTAACATGTTAAAAGTGGCAAAATCAAAGTTAAACAGTGAAAATATTCTCTTTATAAAGTCAGATGCTTTGAAGCTCCCTTTTAAAAACAAATCTTTAGATAATGTATATTTTTCGTTAGTTTTTAGACATCTTCCACCTCAGGATATAACAAATCAGCTGAAATTAGTCCTAAAAAAGGACGGTTATGTATCAATATTAGAAATCGCAAAACCAAAGAGTAAAATTTTATACAGTTTTATACTTCTATTTGCAGATAAGATTTTTAGACCTATTGGCAGGCTAATATTCTCAAAACAAGAGTGGGATTACTTTGTAGATTCTATCAAAAACAGCATGACAAAACAGGAGTTATTAGAGTTTTTTAAATCAAACGGATTTGATACACATTTTTATCAGTCAAGATTTTTAGGGCTTATTCATATAGCAGTTTTCAAAAAATATACGGAGGATTAATTTGATAGAAGAAGCTAATAAATATCTTTTTCAAAACTATGGAAGATTACCTTATTTTTTCGAAAAAGGTGAAGGTTGCTACCTTTATGACGAAAAAGGGAAAAAGTACTTAGATATGCTATCAGGTATAGCCGTAAATGCACTTGGCTACAACCATCCAAAACTTACCGATGCCATCTGTCAACAGGTAAGTAAGATAATCCACATATCTAACTTATTTTACATAAAGCCACAGATAGAAGTTGCAAAAATACTGTCTGAAAACAGCTTTGGAGGAAAAGTTTTCTTCTGCAACTCTGGAGCAGAAAGCAACGAAGCTCTTATAAAACTTGTAAGAAGGTACTTTTACGATAAAAAACAAGACAAATATGAGATAATAACCTTTGAAGGAAGTTTCCACGGAAGAACCCTTGCAACAGTTACAGCAACAGCTCAGCCTAAGTACCATGAAGGATTTTATCCACTAGTGGGAGGATTTAAATATGCAAAGTTTAATGATATTAATTCAGTTAAAAATCTTATAACAGACAAAACAGCTGCTATTTTAATAGAGTTAGTCCAAGGAGAAGGTGGCGTAAATCCTGCTGATAAGGAGTTTATAAAAGATCTTTATAATCTCTGCAAAGAAAAAGATATACTTTTTACAGTTGACGAAGTTCAAACTGGAATAGGAAGAACAGGAAAACTGTTTGCTTACCAGCATTTTGAGATACAACCTGATATTATCTCTCTTGCCAAAGGACTTGGTGGAGGAGTACCTATAGGAGCTATCATAGCAAAAGATAAAATAGCAAAATCTTTTGTCCCAGGAACTCACGCATCTACATTTGGAGGAAACTACTTATCAACAGTTGCAGCAAAAGTAGTTTTAGAAGAAGTTTTATCAGAAGGATTTTTAGATAAAGTACAAAAAGTAGGAGATTATCTAAAAGAGTCTTTAAAAGTATTTGGATACCCTGTAAAAGGTTTAGGTCTTATGGTAGGTATGGATTTACCAAAAGATATTCCTGCAAAAGAAGTTATGAAAAAAGCTTTAGAAAAAGGATTAATAGTAGGAACGGCTGGAGAAAATACCTTAAGATTTGTTCCACCATTAATAATAACAGAAAAGCAAGTAGATGAAGCTGTAGATATACTAAAAGAGGTTTTGAATGTCTATTGAAAAATCTCCTCACGACTGGTTTTTTAAAACAATTTTCTCTAAGGAAGAAAACACAGAGAGATTTTTAAAAGGCTTTCTACCTAACATTTATAAGATAATAAAACCAAATTCTTTAAAACTTTTACCTACAGAAAAACAAAGTGATAAGAGAGAAAAATTTTTCTTAGATTTATCCTTTGAGTGTAAACTAAACATAAACTCACCAAATAACAACGCTATACTTTATTTTGTATTTGAACACAAATCTTTTCCAGATAAAAGAACTCCTTCACAGATAGCATACTATAAAGCATTAATAATGGAAGAAGATGAAAAAAAGTCCAGACCATACACACCAGTAATACCTATAGTCTTTTATCACGGAAGTAAAGACTGGAACATTCCTAAATCTATACCAGATTTAAAGCCTTATCCATCTAACATGAAATTATACATACATTCATTGGACTATGTCCTAGTGGACTTAAATAAGATAAGCTCTAAAAGGATAGTTAAAGAATTTTACGACGACATTTGCCTGTTATCAGCTGTTTTAACACTAAAGAATATTTTTAGAGATTTCAAAGACTTAAAACCTATTCTAAAAAATTTACTTGTTGCAGAAACAAAAAAGTGTATTTATATTATTATTGATTACATCGTACTTGCAAAGAAAGATTTAAAAACTGTTGAGAACATCCTTGAAGAAGTAGGAGGGAAAGAAAAAATGATGACCTTAACTGAAAAGTGGAAAATGGAAGGATTAAAAAAAGGATGGGAAGAAGGACTACAACAAGGACTACAACAAGGACTAAAGCAAGGGTTAGAGGAAGGAATCAAAAAACAGCTTAAAGATGATATAAAGGAAGCTATAGAAATAAAATTTGGAGAAGTGATAGAAGATATTTACAAGAAAATTGATAGTATAGATTCTGTTGAAGTATTAAAAAACATCTACAGAAGTATTATAAAGGCATCTAGTTTAGAAGAATTAGAAAATTACATAAATAACCTATAAGAGGGGGAAATGTTGGAATTAACACAAGAAAAAGTATTAGAATTATTAAAAAGAAATAAAAAAGGTTTATTTTTTAAACAGATAGCCAAAAGTTTTAATTTAGAAAAAAAAGAAGAAAAGCAGCTGAAAAAAATATTAAAAAAATTACAGAAAAACAAAACAATAGTCTATTCAAAAGGTTTATATAAAATCAAAGGCGAATTAAAAGAAGATAAAAATCTCATAAAAGGTAAAGTAGAAGCTCACGAAAGTGGATTTGGATTTTTAATAAGAGAAGATGGAGAGCCAGATTTATTCATTCCTCCAATTGAAATGGATTATCTCTTTGATGGAGATGTAGTCTTAGCAGAAGAAAAGATATACAGAGGAAAAAAAGAAGCTAAAATAGTTAAAATATTAGAAAGAAGGATTAAGACAGCTGTAGGTAAACTTCAAAAAGAAAAAAACAGGTATTTTATCTATCTTTTAGATTTTGTAATACCTCACAAAATTTATGTTAACAAAAAAGAAGCTAAAAAGTATCCTCTTGGAAATTATGTAGTTGTTGAAATAACACAGTATCCAGATAGAAATGTAGAAGCAAAAGGAAGAATAATTAAAGACCTTGGAAATGTTAAAAATACACAGACAGTTGCAGAAATAGTAGCAAGAAAATATGATTTACCTTTAACTCATAGTGAAGAAGCGATAAAAGAAGCTGAAAGCTTATCTTCAACTGTAAAAATAACAAAAAACAGAAAAAATTTAACAAAACAGATATGTTTTACAATAGACCCTGAAAGTGCTAGAGACCACGACGACGCAGTAGCAATAGAAAAAGAAGGAGAAAACTACAGGCTTTATGTTCACATAGCAGATGTTTCTCATTACGTAAAAGAAGGATCAGCAATAGATAAAGAAGCATTCCAAAGAGGAAATACTTACTACCTTCCAGAAAGAGCTCTACATATGCTCCCTGAAAGACTTGCATCTAATCTTTGTAGTTTAAGACCTTATGAAAAAAAGTACGCATTTACCTGTGAAATGTTAATAAACAAAAAAGGAGAAGTTATAGATTATAAAATCTATGAAAGCGTTATAGAAAGTAAAGCAAAATTAACTTATGACCAAGCGCTGGCAATAATACTTGGAGAACCAGAACATGTAAAAGCTTTTCCAGATTTAGTAGAGCCTCTAAAACATATGGAAGAGCTTGCTAAAATACTTATGAAAACAAAAGAAGAGAGAGGCAGTATAGATTTTGATATGCCAGAATCTCAAATACTGTTTGACGAAAAAGGAGACCCATACGACGTAGTTCCTTACGAAAGACATTTGGCACACAGAATTATAGAAGAGTTTATGATTATATCAAACGAAACAGTAGCAAGACACATGGAGAAACATAACTTTCCGTTTATTTACAGAGTCCACGAAAAACCAAAAATAGAAAAAGTAAACGCCTTTGTAGACATAATGGCAGGTCTTGGCTATAAAGTAGAATATCCAAAAGGTGAAGTAGAACCAAAATTTATACAAAAACTTATAGAGATGGCTGTAGGTACTCCAGAAGAATCTTTAGTAAGATTTTTAGCTTTAAGAACTATGAAACAGGCAAAGTACTCTCCTTATAACATAGGACACTTTGGACTTGCTTCTGAGTGTTATACTCACTTTACCTCTCCAATAAGAAGGTATGCTGACGTTTGGGTTCACAGACTGCTTAAAAAATCTATCAAGAAAAAGTTTACTAAAAAAGATTTAGAAGAATTACCAAAAAAATTAGAGATTATAGCCCAGCAGTGTTCACAGATGGAGAGAGTTGCAGATGATGCAGAAAGAGATGCCCTTGACATCCTAAAACTTAGAATACTAAAAGAAAAAATTGGAGAAGAGTTTGAAGGAATAATAACCGGTGTAATGCCTTTTGGTCTGTTTGTAGAGATAGAAAGATACATAATAGAAGGACTTATATCCATCTCTGACTTACCAGAAAAGATGAGGTATGACGAAAAAAATCATCAGTTGGTAGGTGAAGAAATAAGATTTAGATTAGGTGATAAAATAAAAGTTAAAATAGCAAAAGTAGATGAAGACAGTAAAAAAATAGATTTAAAATTTGTCAGTAAGGAGGTATGAAAAATGGCTTTAACATACTCTGTAGACATTCCCCTTGGAAGTAAAATGCCAGATTTTGAACTAAAAGACCCTTTTGGAAAATTATACAAAAGTGATGAGTTGTATGGAGAAAAAGGGTTATTAGTAGTATTTACCTGCAATCACTGTCCTTATGCTATTGCAGTATGGCCAAGATTAATAAAACTATCCCAATATGCTAAACAACTTGGAATAAATACAGTTGCAATAAACCCAAACATCCATCCAAACTATCCAGACGACGCTCCAGAAAAGATGATAGAAAAGATTGAAGAATGGGGAATACCATTTCCCTATCTTGTAGATGAGACTCAAGAAGTTGCCAAAGCCTTTAAAGCTCAATGTACTCCAGATATATACCTTTTTGACAAAGACCATAAACTCGTCTATCACGGAAGGATAGACGATAACTGGCTAGATGAAACAAAAGTAAAAAGAGAGGAGTTAAAAGAAGCTATTACAAACTTAGCAAAAGGAAAACCCATAGACCCTGTTCAGTATCCGTCTATGGGCTGTTCTATAAAGTGGAGAGATTAAGATTACATAACTTTGGGTACTACTTGGAATTGTATAGGTTGATTTACATCTAAGTGGTCACCGTTGTAAAATTTAACTCTTACCTTAAGTATTGCATTAACTATAGTATAATTCTTTCCATTATATAAATGATTTCCTGCATTTACAGAAGGGTTCCAATCATAATGTTTACGTACAGAATACTCTAATTCTATATTATTTCCATTCGCCGGTGGATTACTAAAAGTAACGGTAATATTCTGTCCACTTTTTGTTATAGTACATTCCAACGAACTATTCAAAGAACAAGCAAAGCTTCCATTATTATAAACAGTTATTTCATCGCCGTAGGTTATATATCCTAAATCAGTATCCCTAACGTTTTGCGGTAAAGTATAACCGAAAATAGTTTTATTCCCATCTCCTGTTCCTATTTGTACCTTAACCGGATTAAGTATTACAGTTGAATCTTCATATGGATTTAATATAATCCAAGGAGATTCAAATTTATGAACTTTTAATGAAATATCAAACTTTAAACTATCCCCCGGTTTAACTATACCAGAAAGAGGAACAAGGAAGCATTTATTTGTAGGTTCTTCAAAACAAATCTCCGCATTATCAATCATACCGTCTAAAGGGTTTGTATTTGTAGGTCCATTGTAATATAACGATAAACTTCCAGATATAGTATCCACTGGAAAAGATATTGGATTTGTAGTATCGTCTATAGCTGGTGAAATAATCTGCGCAGATGTTATATTCATAGATAAGCTATAAAATCCTTTTGCACTTGCACCAGGGGAACTCATTCCTCCACCACACGATATTAAAAAAGTTGAAGATATTAAACCACAAATTAAACTTTTTTTAGTTAACATATTTGTCCTCCTTTTTTATTCATATAAAATTTTGGGTGAAAGAAATATTAAAAGTTCTTTATCTGATAATTGTTTAAAATTGCTTTTAAAAAACCCACCTAATAAAGGAATATTCATCAGTCCTGGAACACCTGTTTTTTGTTCATCTTCTGTTTTTTCTAAAATACCACCTATTGCTAATACAGAACCATCTTTTGCAACAACTTTACTAGTAACAGTCTTTGTTTGTATAGGTGGATTACCAAGTAATAGGTTTTTAAAATCTGGTATATCCTGAGTTATAATTAAATCCATGATAATATTTCCATCTGCTGTGGTTCTTGGAGTCACATTTAATTTTAATACTGCTTTTTTAAACGATACTGAGGAAACAGTTCCACCACCAGCAGCGACAGCTGTAGTATAAGGTATTTCATAACCTTGTGAAATTTCTGCTGTTTCCCCATCTATTGTTATAACTGATGGTTTTGATAAAATTTTAGATTTACCAATTTTTTGCAATGCTGATAATCTAACATCTAAATAGTTATTCAAATTTCCTAAAACAAAACCAAAAGAAAAACCTCCTAGTGGAACAGAGCTTGTTGCAGGAAAATCTACCGCATAACCACTAGGCATTCCCATTACGCTTGGAGAATTAGTACCACCTAAAACCATATTTGTACTTTGAACTTGTCCTCCCCATTGAATTCCTAAATCTTTTATGCTTTTACTTTCAATTTGAACAATTCTTGCTTCAATAGATATTTGGTATGGTCTATCTAAAAGAAATTCAGAGAACTTATATTTTATCTTCTCTACAATATCAGGTCTATCTGTAATACATATCTTTGGTAATGATGTTATTATTGTTGCTGGTTGAGAAGTTGATTTAGTTAAACCAGCTGTTATACCTGTCTGAGTTCCACCTGTCGTAGATAATTGCCTTGACTCTGTTCCCCCAACTTCCAATGATTCTTTAGATTTAAATATTACTGTTCCGTTTTCTGATAAATAATTTTCTTTAATATTCATAATAATTTCCCCGGGCTCAAGTCCTCTAGCATAAAAACATTTTGTTTCAATTTTTTCTTTTGTTGCCTTCCCAATGACTCTCGTGAGGTTAAGAATGTTATCCTTTGTATCTAAAATAGTTAAGATACCTTTCTCTTTATTATAATCGTATCTACCAAAAGGACCAATATTTTCAATAATTTTATCTTCAATTAATTTGTAATCTTCATAAGATATATTAAACTCTTTTTTTACAAGTTGACCTTGCTCTTTTTGCAGTTTTGCAATCTCTTCAGCTTGCTTTTTTAAATTATCTAAATATGCTGAAACTATATTCTTTATCTTATAGACGTTGTCTTTTTGATCTTTTAAATACACCGTATAAGTATTCCTATCTGCCTCTATCAAAGCAGATGAAGAAGCATTCTTTTTAATAGTTAAAACAATCTCATCAAAAATATCTTTTCCTAATGTTTTTATAACTTCTGGAGGAATAGATACAAAATATTCATCAGATAATCTAATTTTATAAACATCTCCTTCTCTAATTGCAATAAGTCCATTTTCTATCAAAATTAAATTTAAAAGCTTTTCTACATCATAAGGCTTTTTTATAGATACATACACTAACTTATCTTTTTGTGCTATAGCATCCTTATCCCAGATTACATTTATACTGGAAACTTGTGAAATAGCATCAACAACTGTTGATAACTTGGCATTGTTAAGTTCTATAGAGATTTTTTCTGCAAAAGATAAAGATAATGGTGTTACTGAACCTATTGCTAGGGCTAATAAATAATTCTTTACTTTCTTCATGACTCTCTCCATTTTACTTTATTTCGGATTTTTCTATCAATTTTTTAGGGTTTGTTTTTACTTTAACTAACTTTGTTCCTTCTGGAGTTTCTACTACAATAAATTTTTCTCCATTCTCTTTTTGAATATAACCAACAGCATTTTCCAAACCAACAAAAGGAGTCACATCCTGAATTGGTGGCAAATTCAGATTTTCAGCTTTCCCAATTAAAAAATAAAAAGCCGTTATAGATAGAATGAATTTTAATTTCATTGATTTACCTCCTCAGGCATATAGTAAATAACATAGTTTACATTAAAGTTTAATGACTTAGAAACCTCTTTTTTAATAGATAGAGATTCAACTATTATAAGCCTTTCAGAGTTTGATAAATAATTCAAAAAGTTCCTAACCTGATTTATTCCTCCACTTAAGTTTGATGAAAGATAAACTTTTTTCACAGTTAAAGCCTCTTTTGGAATTGGTTGAGTTGACTCTTTAGCATTCCCTGTTTCTTGTTTTTTAGAAACTGTTTTTAAAGTATCACTTTCTTTATCATAAAACAAGTAAACATCTTCTTCTTTTTCTATTTTAAAAGAGTTTATTACCAAACCAGATGACAATGCAAAATTTGTTATTGATCTCAACACATCTTCTATTTTTGGATCAGAGGGTATTATTTTTGATAAATCAACTAATTTTTTATTGTTTTCATCTATTTCTTTTTTTAAAGTTTCTAATTTTAATTTAAGAGCTTCTTCTTTTTTTACATTAGAAATAGCTTTTAAATTATTAAGAGTACTTTCTAAATTATTTACTTCCTGTTCTAAGTTCGAGTATTCTTCTAATTTTGGAGAAATAAAAGACGCGAAAATCAAATACGCTATCGCTCCAAAGGTGGCCAATACTAAGAAAATCTTTTGCCATTGTGGTGTTGATTCCCATTGTTGCTTTATATCCATACTTATTCACCTCACTTCTGTTTAAAACCTTTTAAATTAAATTCAAAGCTATAATAAATATTATTAATAGGTGATACTTTTTTTTCAGTTCCGTTAAAACTAATGATGTTATAAAAAGCATTTAAATTTTTATAATAAACAGATATGTTTTCTGGATTTAGACTGTTACCTTTCACTTTTGCTTCTGCGAAAGCTAACTCTATATTTTCTAACCAAACTCCATCCGGTAAACTTTGTACTAATAAATTTAATTTAGGAGTTAAAGGTTTTTTATATTGAGAAACGTATTCAAAAGTTTTGATTTTCAATAAAAGTTTTTCTTTTTGTTGTTCTAATGAAGAAACAAGTTTTTCTATTTCTTTTAATTTTTTTTCATATTCTTTTAATTTACTAATTTCTGATCCTATTTGTATTTTTTTCTCTTGCAAGGAAGATATCCTATTACTTAAATAAAATAGATAAGCAAATTCCATTAATATAAAAGATATTCCTCCAACAATTACAATTAAAAAACTATTTTTTCCTATTTCTGGTAGTTTTAGAGCTGGTATTTGGATTTTTTTTAAAGGAATTGCTTTCTTTTTTCTTTTTGGATTTAAATCTATTTTTATCATAGCAAACCTCTATATGCTAAACTTATTACGTTGTTATAAATCCCTAAAGGAAATGAACCTTGATAGTTTATGTTCAAAGCTAAAACCGGATCTAAATCTTCTAATACAAACCTTGTAGAAAATTTAAGTTGCATATACGCTTTTATCTCAGGGTACTTTGCAAAGTATCCGGATGTATATATTATTCTAGGTTCGTTAATAGTTAAGAAAAAATAGTTAATTTCGTTTATTAGTCTTATAACCTCCTGTTCTTTTTCATCCGGATTAAAGTTTTCATACATTCTAGGATTAAAATCCAAAGGTTGAAGAACTAAATTATTATTAGAAAAAATCATAAATGAGTCATTTTTGTCAAGATGAATAATACATATATTTTTTTCTTCTCTATTTTTTTCAATCTTCCCTTTTTGCATTAATGCTAAATTTAATAAAGAAGTACCAACAGTGTCAATAATATCTACACCAACACCAGAAACTTCAGAAATTTCTATAATTCTTTCTATGGCTTCTTTTTTAGTAATAACTACTAAAATATTCAAAAATTCACTATCTGATGAAATAATATCCCAATCATAGTGGGTTTCCGCTTTAAAATTTTCTATGTCTTCTTTTATATTCCATTCTATAGCATCGATTAACTCTTTCTCACTAACTTTGGGAAGATGTAAGGTTTTATATAAAACAGATGACATAGGTATACTAAAAGATGCAGATTTTATCTTTAAACCTCTTCTTTCCAACTCATCTTTTAAGATTCTACCATCTTGGTTATTATCTCCAGTTACTTCAAACTCAAAAGGCATTATAGGGATTTCTATGATTTCATTTTCTTTTTTTAAGATCCCTACTCTTACATAATCAGTATCAACTTCTATACCGTTATAAAAATCACTGGATCTCCCTAATCCTATTTTAGGTAGATTAATCATTTTTGCATATCCTCTATTCTATTTTTATTTTTTTAATCTTATTTATACTTTCGTCAAAATTTCTGTAAACTTTACAAAAGGAGGGATATTTACCCTCCTTTAAATTTACTTTCCTAACTTTTGTTCTATCTCGTGAATTGCGATTGTTGTTTTTATTATTGAATCTGGGTTTATGGATATAGTATCTATTCCTTGCTCTACTAAAAATTGTGCAAACTCTGGATAGTCAGACGGTCCTTGACCACATATTCCTATCTTTTTACCTTTTTCTTTTGCTACTTTTATAACCTGTGCTATCATTCTTTTAACAGCTTCGTTTCTCTCGTCGTATAAATGAGCTACTAAGGAGGAGTCTCTGTCTAATCCAAGAGTTAACTGTGTTAAGTCGTTAGAGCCTATTGAAAATCCATCAAAATACTCTGCAAATTGGTCTGCAAGTATAACGTTAGATGGAAGCTCACACATTACGTATACTTGTAAACCGTTTTCTCCTTTTTTGAGACCATACTCTTCCATTACTTCTAGGACCTTCTTTGCTTCTTCAGGAGTTCTACAGAAAGGAACCATAACTATAACGTTTTTTAATCCCATCTTGTTTCTTACTCTTAAAATAGCTTTACACTCTAATCCGAAAGCTGGTTTAAAGAAGTCTGAATAATACCTTGAAGCTCCTCTAAATCCTATCATTGGGTTTTCTTCTTCTGGTTCAAAATATTTTCCACCTAAAAGGTTTGCATACTCGTTTGATTTAAAGTCAGAGAATCTTACTATTACAGGTTTTGGATAGAATGCTGCTGCTATTTTTGCTATACCGTAAGATAGTTTTTTAACGTAATACTCTTCTTTGTTTTCATATCCAAATGTCAAGTCTTCTATTTTTTCTGCTAACTGTGGGTCTTTTTGTTTTATTTCGTCAAACTTAATAAGAGCAAGAGGGTGTATTGATATGTAGTTGTTTATTATAAATTCTTCCCTTGCAAGTCCTACACCCGCATTAGGTAAAAATG
Organism: Sulfurihydrogenibium subterraneum DSM 15120; assembly: GCF_000619805.1. Lineage (NCBI taxonomy): Bacteria > Pseudomonadati > Aquificota > Aquificia > Aquificales > Hydrogenothermaceae > Sulfurihydrogenibium > Sulfurihydrogenibium subterraneum. The sequence goes on from NZ_JHUV01000008.1 coordinate 202,870, forward strand.
AAAAGTCAAATGCTCCTTCTGGCGATGCAACGTTCATCATAATAGGAGTTTTTGTTTTTGGAAGATTTCTTAAGTCAAATTCCTCTATTTCATACTCAACTTTTCCTCTATATACATATCCTCTTTCACCTTCTGCACATGATACGGTTACTTTATCTCCATTTTCAAGTACTTCAGTTGCATTACCAGCCCCTACAACTGCTGGAACACCTAATTCTCTTGCAACAATAGCTGCGTGGCACGTTCTTCCCCCTTTGTTTGTAACTATTGCAGCAGCTTTTTTCATTATAGGTTCCCAGTCTGGGTCTGTCATATCTGTCACTAATACTTCTCCTGGTTGAAAATCTTTCGCATCTTCTAAGTCATGAAGTATTCTAACTTTACCAAAGGCTACTTTATCTCCAACAGCTATTCCTTCTATAACTCTTTTATTTATCCTTGATTCGTAAGGCTCTGTTATTTTGTATGTTACTATTTTAGAGTGGTCTTTTTGAGAATGAACTGTTTCTGGTCTTGCCTGAACTATAAATAACTCATTTAACTCTCCATCTTTTGCCCATTCTACGTCCATTGGAGTCCATTTTCCGTACTTGTTAGAGTAATACTCTTCAATTGCCATAACCCATCTGGCAAGTTTTAAAACTTCTTCGTCTGTAAGAGAAAACTTCATCTGTTCTTCTTTTGAAACAGCTACTATCTTTGTTCTTTCATCTGGAGTTGTTCCGTAGACCATTTTATGGGTTTTTCTACCTAACTTTTTCTCTATAATTGCTTCATAACCTTCTTTTAAGGTTGGTTTAAATACTAAAAACTCATCTGGAGTAACAGCACCCTGAACTACCATCTCACCAAGTCCGTAAGAAGCGTTTATAAGGACTACGTCTTTAAATCCACTGTCAGAGTCTATTGAGAAAGATACACCAGAAGATGCAAGGTCTGACCTAACCATCTTTTGAACGCCAACAGCAAGACCTATTGCAAAGTGGTCAAACTTAAATGCCTCTCTGTAAGAGATAGCTCTATCTGTAAATAAAGATGCAAAACAACTTTTAATGGCAGACAGTAAAGTTTCGTCTCCTTTTATGTTAAGGTAAGTATCCTGCTGACCTGCAAAAGATGCGTTTGGTAAGTCCTCAGCTGTGGCGGAAGACCTAACAGCAACATCAACTCTAAATTGGTTGTACATCTTACTTAACTCTTCATAAGCTTTTAAAATTTCATTTTTTAAATCTTCAGGAAAAGTTCCACCTTTTATAAGCTCTCTTATTGTAAGCCCTCTTTTTGACAAATCTCCTATATTGTTTGGATCTAAGCCCGTTAAAATTTCTCTAATTTTGTCCCTGAGATTATTGTGATCAACAAAATGCCAGTAGGCCGCTGAAGTTACGACAAAGCCCATAGGAACTTTGATTCCGATAGAAGAAAGACCTTTAATCATCTCTCCTAAAGAAGCATTTTTACCACCAACAAGCTCTATATCTTCCATTCCTACTTCATTAAGCCACATTACTAACTTTTTCATAATCAACCTCCTACTATTTTTGTAAAATCTCCTATGTATTTAAATAAATCGTCTATCTGTTTTAATAGGGCTAATCTATTTTGCTTTACTTTTTCATCTTCTACCATAATCATAACGTTGTCAAAAAATCTGTCTATAAACGGTTTTAACTCTATCAACTTTCCCAAGGCTTCTTCGTAGTTTTTATTTTCAATTAATTTTAAGTATTCATCTTTTACAACTGATACTTTATCGGAGAGTTCTTTTTCATAAGGATTTTGTAGTAAAGATTTATCCAAATCTGCTTTAAAACCTTCTGGAATTATATTTCCAACTCGTTTAAACACTTGAATAATACTTTCATAATCAGGTAGATTTGTGATTTTACTTAAGGCATTTACCTTTAGATAATTTCTGTAAAGGTTAGCATCTTTCAAAGATATGACTGCGTTTATAATATCAGTTCTATAGCCTTTACCTTGAAGATAGCTTTCAAGTCTTCCTATTAGAAAGTCTAAAACTTTTTCATCTTTTATGATGTTAGATAAGTCTATATCTATTTCTTTTTCTACAAGTAGTCTAACTATACCTATTGCATTTCTTCTGACTGCAAATGGGTCTGCTGAAGCTTTTGGTATTTCACCTATACTAAAGAATGACACCACTGTATCTATTTTATCTGCAAGGGCAAGGATTGTTCCAAGGATTGTCTGAGGAAGGTCATCATCTGCTGTCTTAGGTAGATAATGCTCGTATATTGCCTTTGCAACTTCTTCATCTTCCCCTTGTTTTAGTGCATAGTACATTCCCATTATTCCTTGAAGCTCATCAAACTCTTTAACCATATTTGTAAGTAGGTCTGCTTTAGAAAGTAAAACAGCTCTTTCTATTTTTGCTTCTTCTTTATAACCCAGCTCCTTTGCTATAGTTTTAGCAAGCTGTAGGTTCCTTAACACTTTATCGTAAAGAGAACCTAACTTTTCGTGGAATTGAATACCTTTTAACTTTTCTATGTTTTCTTCAAGCTTTACTTTTAGGTCTTCTTTGTAGAAGAATAATGCATCTTCAAGTCTTGCTCTTAAAACCTTTTCATATCCGTTTTTTATAATATCCCTATCTTTTACAGCTATGTTTGAAAAGGCTAAGAATTTTGGAATTAATCTTCCATTTTTCTTAAAATTTAAGTATCTTTGGTGGTGTTTACACACTGTTATAATAACCTCATCAGGCAATGTAAGATACTCTGGAGAAAAATCTCCTAATATACCTACTGGAAATTCTGTTAGGCAGGTTATCTCATCTATTAAATCGCTATCTTCTATAATTTGAGCGTCTAAAGACCTTGCAAAACCTTCGTATTGGGTTTTTATAGCGTTTTTTCTATCTTCAAAATTTGCTATTATAAATCCAAGTTTTGTTATCTCTTCATACTCAAGACTGTGGTTTATCTGTTTTTTCTCTCCTCTTCCAACGGAAGCTGTCATAAATCTGTGAAGATGCGTGTATCTATCTGCGTTTACACCTGCAACAGAAAAGGGAATAACTTCATCGTCTAAAAGGGACACAATCCATCTAATCGGTCTTGGGAATCTATATCCTGAATCGTTCCAAACCATAGATTTAAGTTGTGGAAAACTTTTAAACAGATTAGGGATAACTTCTGATACGTGGTGTTTTAAATCTTTACCTTCTTGCAGTATTACAGCTCCTAAGTACTCACCTTTTTCGTTTTGGATTTTTTGAAGATTTTCAAGAGGAATGTTGTTTTTCTGGGCAAAGGATAGAGCTGCTTTTGTAAACTTACCTTCTTGGTCAACTGCTACTTTATAAGGAGGTCCAAGTATTATTTGCTGTTTTGGTGGTTGTTTTTCTTTTAGGTTTTTTATTAAGACTGCTAATCTTCTTGGAGTTGCAAAAATTTTTATATTCTCTGGAGAACCATACTCAAAAAATTCTTTAAAAGATTCTTCTGCATATTGTTTTAAAAACTCTTTATATGTTAGAATTACTTTTGGAGGTAATTCTTCACAACCTATTTCAAGCAGGTACGTTTTCATTACTGCTCCTTGACTTTTTTATTAAAGGATAACCAAGTTCTTCTCTGTGGGATACAAAGGCTTTTGCACACTCTTTTGCAAGGTTTCTAACCCTTGCTATATACCTTGCCCTTTCGTTTACAGATAGAGCTCCCCTTGCATCAAGAAGATTAAACGTATGAGAACATTTTAAAGCATAATCATATGCAGGTATTGGAAGATTTTTTTCTATAAGTTTATAGCCCTGCTGTTCGTACATATCAAAAGTCTTATACAGAAACTCAATATCTACAACTTCAAAGTTATGAATAGACCACTGTCTTTCAGCTTCTTTATAAATATCTCCGTAGGTAAGTCCTTCACTCCAGACTATATCGTAAACGCTGTCAACTTTTTGTAGGTAAGTTGCTATTCTTTCAAGACCATAAGTTATCTCTACACTAATTTGAGGAAGGTCTAAACTACCTGCTTGTTGGAAGTACGTAAACTGGGTTATCTCCATTCCGTCAAGCCAAACTTCCCATCCAAGTCCCCAAGCTCCAAGAGTTGGACTTTCCCAGTCATCTTCTACAAATCTAATGTCGTGTTTTGTAAGGTCTATTCCAAGGTGTGTAAGACTTTCTAAGTATAACTCTTGAGGATTTTCAGGAGCTGGTTTTAAAATAACTTGAAATTGGTAGTAGTGTTGTAATCTATTTGGATTTTCTCCGTATCTTCCGTCCTTAGGTCTTCTTGAAGGTTCTACGTAGCAAACGTTCCAAGGCTCTGGTCCTAACACTCTTAAAAAGGTAGCTGGGTTCATCGTTCCAGCTCCTACCTCTATATCGTAAGGTTGCCATAAGATACATCCCTTATCCACCCAGAACCTTTGTAATGACAGTATAATATCCTGAAATGTCATAATTTTTCTCCAAGATTCTCAAAATACTTTTAAAATATTTTAACACATTTAGATTTTATGATTTTGATATGTTAAACTGCTTTTATGAATTTTAAGTTAGCTACAGAGTAGATTTTAAGCTGATTTTGAGATAGAAGCTCTGATATGTACTTTTTCGTTTCCTCATCAAACAATGTTTCTATATCGTTTTCGGTATAAGCTCTATTTTTAAAAGTTTTTATAATGTCTTCTTTGTCTAAGTGAACTTTTTGGACTAATCCACCTGCTTTTCTTGTTGCAACGTTTACGTTTAAACCTTCAAACATTTTAGCAATTTCGTAAAGGGTTTGATTGTCCACTGGAAAAACTCTGTAAGCAGGAGGTCTATCCACTGTAGATATATCTATTCTGTCTGGATTTATCTTTTTAGCAGTTTCTACTATCTTTTCTATCACTTCTTTTTTATCGTTAATATGTTTTACTACAAGGACTTCTAAGATAAGGCTTCCCTTATACTCTTTTCTAAAAGATATCATTCCTTTAATAATATCATCTATCTTTATTCCTTTTAATGGTCTGTCTATTTTTTCAAATGTTTTTTGGTCTGCTGCATCTAAAGAAAGTTTTACTATATCAAACTTTTTAAGAGCTTCTCTTACAGTAGGGTTATTTATTGTGCTACCGTTTGATAAAATTAAAGTTTTTGATGAACCTTTTATCTTATTTAACTTATCTATAAGCTCGTTTAATCTGGTGTAAAGAGTAGGCTCTCCATTTGCTGTTGTTGTAATAACGTCAGGATACTGATTTTTAGAAAGATAGTCCTGTATTTCTTTTATAATATCATCTGGTGGTGGCTCTTTTTCTATTTTATCAACGGGTTTTGCTTTTTCAAGCTCACAGTATAAACAGTCAAAGTTGCAACTTTTTTTCTCGGGAGAAAGGTCTATCCCGAGAGATAAACCAAACCTTCTTGATAAAACAGGTCCAAATATGTATTTATACATAACATTCATTTTAAAACTTTTATTCTCCTTTTAATATATGCTAAATTTAATTTAAACGCTAAAGTATGTTGCTTCAGGATGGTAAACAACTATAGCATCTGTAGACTGCTCTGGAACTATGAGGTGGTTTTCTGTAAGGGTTATTCCGTACTCCTGCGGTTTTAGTATATCAAAGATTATATCGTTGATAGACAAGTCAGGACAAGCAGGATAACCAGGAGAATACCTTGCACCTTGATAGTTTCTTATTTGCCAGTTAACATCGTATAAAGATTCTCCTTCCTCTTTTGCAATACCAAGTTCAATTCTGATTTTTTTATGTACTATCTCAGCAAGAGCCTCAGCCAGTTCAACTCCAAGACCGTGTATAAGATGGTAATCTTTATATTTACCTTGTTTAAATAGCTCCCTTTCGTATTCTGATAGATTTATTCCAGCAGAAACCACCGTAAACGCGACTAAGTCGTGTCTATCATAGTGAAAGTAATCAGGTAAAGACCTGTAAGAAGGTTTTGAAGACCTTGGAAAATCTATTTTTTTGTAAACTCTATCTAAAATATTTTCTAAAGGTTCTCTGTTTAAACCTTCTTCACTCTTCCAACCTTCTTGAGGAGAGAATACAAGTAAAGATGATTCTTTATTATCGTTATTTTTTAACCTTATAGGAAAGTCAGACCTGCAAGGATAATATCCGTATATTATTATTGGTGTAAATAAATCTTCTTCTATCAATAATTTTTTCAATCTTTCAAAATTAGGTAGTATCTCTTCTTTTTTTAATCTTTCATACTCTTCTCTTGATTTGTCTCCTCTGGTGTATCCCCAAGCTCTTTTAAAGAGAGATCCTTTATTTATCCAGCTAAAAGCAAGTTCCCTTATTTCCTCGTATTCTGGACTGTCTGGATGTATCCATACTTTTCTACCCCAAAAAGGAGGCGTTGGTACAACAATGTCCATAGGGGGCATTTTTATATCTTTTAAAGGAGGTATCTCTACTTTTTCTTCAACTCTTACCTTAGACTCTTCCTCTTCTTTATAACCTAAGTCTGCATCAAAAATACCTTTTTCTATTCTGGTCATTGCCTCTATTCCATCAAAGGCATCTCTACAGTAAAAGATAGTACCATCGTAAACGGGTCTACAGTATTCATCTACAAATTTTTTGTTTAAAGCAGCTCCTCCAAGTAAAACAGAGATTTTTATTCCTCTTTTCTGCATCTCTTCAAGGTTGTTTTTCATCTCAAGGGTTGATTTTACAAGTAATCCACTCATTCCTATGGCATCGGCTTTATGCTCTTCAACTGCTTTTAAAAACTGTTCAAGTTCTACTTTTATTCCAAGATTTACCACATTAAAACCATTATTTGTTAGTATTATATCAACAAGATTTTTTCCTACATCATGAACGTCTCCTTTTACTGTACCAAGTACAAGGGTGGTTTTTTTCTTTTTGGTTGTTTTTGGTAAATATTGATTTAGGTAATCAACCGCTGCTTTCATGCTTTCTGCCGACTGTAGGACAAAAGGAAGCTGCATTTTTCCTTCTCCAAAAAGGTCTCCTACAGTCTTCATCGCATCTATAAGTATTTCATTAATAATCTTTTCTGGTGGAATCTTATGTCTTGCTTCTTCTACAGCTTTTATAAGTTTTTCTTTCTCTCCATCTATCAAGAGTTTTTTTATTTTTTCTTCTATAGGAAGATTTTCAAAGTCTTTACTTTCTTCATTTGATGTTGTTTCTTTCTTTTTAGAAAAGTAGTTGATAAATTCAAAAAGTGGGTCTTTTCCGTTTTCCCAAACATTAAATAGAAGGTTCTCACAGATTTTTCTATCTTCTTCTGATATTTTATGAAATGGAATAAGATGTTTTGGGTTTACTATAGCCATAGTTAAGCCAGCTTCTACACAGTGGTGTAAAAAGACAGAGTTTAAGTACTTTCTGGCATGCATATCAAGACCAAAAGAAACGTTAGATATCCCAAGAACAGCTCCAACTTTTGGATGTCTTTTTCTTAACTCTCTGATAGCTTCTATTGTTTGAACTGCTGCATCTCTGTACTCTGGGTCTCCACTTCCAACTGTAAATGTAAGTAAGTCAAAAACTAAATCTTCTGGGTCTAACCCGTGAACTTTTGTTGCTCTTTCATACATTCTCTCTGCAACTTCTAACTTCCTTTCTTTTGTCTTTGCCATTCCTTGTTCATCTATGGTTAAAAGGACTAAAGAAGTTCCAAATCTCTTTGCAAGTTGACAGATTTTATCAAACTTCTCTTCTGAGTCCTCTAAATTAGCTGAGTTTATGATTGGTTTTCCGCCTATATGTTTTAATCCAGCTTCTACAGCTTTTGGCTGGGTAGAGTCTACCATTAAAGGTATAGGAATTTTTTCGTTAAATCGTTTTATAATCTCCTTCATATCTTTTATTTCATCTCTACCTGCATAGTTAACAGAGACGTCAAGAGCGTGGGAACCTGATTTTACCTGTTCCTGAGCTATTGATAATATTCCATCATAATCTTCTTTTAATAGAAGCTCCCTAAATTGTTTAGAGCCTGTTGCGTTTGTCCTTTCTCCTACTAAAAATGGTGGTGGGTCTTGTTTTAAAGGTTGTGTCATAAATAGTGAAGCAAGAGATTTAGGTTGTTTTCCTACAGGTTTCTTTGGCTTTCTACCTTTTACCTTTTCATAAAGTGCTTTTATATGTGCAGGAGTTGTTCCACAACATCCTCCTACTATAGCAACTCCATCTATATCTAAGAACTTACTTTCTTTTTCCGCAAACTCTTCAGCATTCATTGGATAGTATGTCTGTCCTCCTCTGTTTTCTGGAAGTCCAGCGTTTGCGTGTACTGATATATATCCTTTCCATACTTGAGACAACTTTCTTAAATGTTGTTCTACCTGGTCTGGACCTGTTCCACAGTTAAAACCAAGGGTGAGAATGTCAAAAGGTTCCATTATAGTTGCCAGCGTCTGTGCATCTGTTCCTATAAGCATAGTTCCTGTAAGTTCTATTGTTGCCGAAACCATAATAGGTATATCTCTTCCTTTTTCCCTTGAAGCATCTTGAAGAGCGTGAAGTGCTACTTTTATTTGAAGAGGGTCTTGACAGGTTTCAACAAGAAAAACATCTACACCACCATTTATTAACCCGTAAGCTGCAACTTTATATCCTTCATACATAGTATCGTAATCTATATGACCAAGCGAAGGAAGCTTTGTTCCTGGTCCTAAAGAACCTGCTACAAATCTTGGTTTTTCTTTTGTTGAGTACTTTTCACATAACTGTTTAACTAATGAAGCTCCTGCTTTTGCAAGTTCATAGGCTTTATCAGCAATATCGTACTCCTCAAGTACCCACGATAATGCCCCAAACGTATTTGTTTTTATAATATCAGCTCCTGCTTGTAAGTACTTTTCGTGGATGTTTTGTATTATTTTGGGTGCAGTTATGTTTAAAATCTCATTACAGCCTACCTTTCCATCCCAAGCAGACATAGGGATAAGGGTAGACTGTATCATAGTTCCCATTGCACCATCTATAACCAAAACTCTCTCTTTTATTAACTCTCTTAAATCCATTTATGCTCCTATAATTTTTATTATTACTCTTTTAGGTCTTTGTCCATCATACTCTGCATAAAATATTTCCTGCAAAGGTCCAAGGTCAAGTCTTCCATTTGTTATAGGTAAAACTACTTGAAGATGTGTAAGAAGATTTTTTAAGTGTGCATCTGCGTTATCTTCGCCAGTTTTATGATGGTTGTAATCTGGTTTAAAAGGTGCAAGAGTATCAAGCCATTTCCATATATCTTCGTGTAATCCTTCTTCATCATCTTGAATAATTACAGATGCAGTAAGATGCATGGCAGAAACTAAGCATAAACCTTCTTGCACTGTAGATTCCTTTACAGCCTGCTCAACATCTTTAGTTATTTTTATCAACTCCCTTCTATATTTTGTATTGAAAGTTAAATACTTTGTATAAGTTTTCAAATCAAACCTCCTAAAATAAATGTATAATATATTTTAAACTTTTGCCGAAAAGATATTATAAAAATTTAGGAGTGAGAGAAATGGTTAAAAAGGTAGTTGCAGTTTTAATGGTTATTTTTGGGTTTAGTTTTGCCTTAGAAAAGAATATAACAATGTCGGAGTATCTTGATGAAGCTCAGAAAGCTTTAAAGATAGCATACGAATCGGGAGCTCACATAAAAGCTCAGTATGAATACGGAAAAGCTCTTGGATTTTATAACATAGCAAAAGAACAGGCTTCAGACTTTCAAACAGAAAATGCAATAGAAGCTGCTAAAGAATCAATTGAGTGGTCATTAAAAGCCTTAGAAAAAACAAATACAGGAGAGATAAAATGAGAAAAGGAATTTTAATTACTGGATTATTAACTTGCTTAACCTTTCCTTCCTTTGCTGATACTGATTTTAACCTTGAAGAAGTAGAAAAAAAGTTAGAAATCTTAAAAGAAAAACATGCCCTTGAATGCTCTCCTACTGAAGTTGGTATGCTTGAAAGTTATATTGAGAGTTTAAAAGATGAAAAAAAGATAGAAAATGGAAAAGTAGAGACGTATACTGTCCAATCAAAGATAAAAAAATGTGATAATCCATTAGAAAATAGATATGTTGAACACTGTTTAGAAGAATATAAAGTGAAAAAAAACGCTCAAGATTCAAGATTTATAAAAATAGAAGGAGTTAGCACTGTAAATTATCCAGTTAAGATAAAATATTTATTGTCTGTTATTGAAAAAAACATAAACAGTGATAAAGATGGTGATGGTATTCCTTGTTATAAAGAGATAGAGCTTGGTTTAAATCCAAATACACCTGATAAATTACAAAATGAAGTCAAAGTAGTAAAAGAACCACAAGAGACAAAATCAACAGAAGTCATTACAGAAACTAAAACTAAAGAAAAATTAAAGCAAACTCAAGCTATAGAAGAACCTGTAAGAGTTCACTTTCATTTTAACAAAGCTTCAATTAAAAAAGAGTACCTTCCTTACTTAAATTTAGTAGCTAAATATTTAAAAACACATCCTGATGTTAAAGTTAAAATTGTAGGGTACACAGATAACATAGGGTCTAAATCTTATAACGATAAATTAGCTTTAAAAAGAGCTCAAGCTGTTAAAAAACATTTAGTTAAGATGGGTGTAGAGCCAACCAGAATAGTTATAGAAGGTATTGGAAAAGATAAATACATAGTGTCTAACAAAAACGAAATAGATAGATTTACAAATAGAAGGACAGAATTTTACGTTATAAACTTAGCGGAGTGAGGTTTGGCAAGCGGGAAAACTCACGATATAGTAAATCTTTTAGTTTTGCCTCCCGCTGTTTATTTTCTCCAACCTAACGATTTTTTTGGTTTTACTGCAGGATACTTAGTAGGTACCTTTTTTTTAACTCCAGATAACGATATATACTTATCAAAACCAAACAAAAGATGGAACATTTTAAAGATAGTATGGTATCCTTATACAAAAATTTTTAAACACAGAGGTGTTTCTCACATTCCTATTTACGGAACAGTTTTTAAGATATTGTACTTGTCAGCTATTTTTCTACTAATTTTAATCGGTTTTAAATACTTATTTGAGCAAATTTATCCAGAAAAACGGTTCTTTTTTAATTTAAACGATTTTAAATCTCTACTTTTAAATCAATTTACTCTATCTTTCTTTCCAGGTATAGTTTTAGCAGAAATTGTTCATATATTTACTGATATAATTTACTCTACATTTAAAAAGTTTTTACCTAAAAGAAGGAAAAGATGAATTTTAGCGGAATAAAGCTTTTTAGAATTTTTGGAATAGAAATTAATCTGGATTATAGCTGGTTTATTGCTTTTTTTCTAATAACAATAACGTTAGCTGAAGGCTTCTATCCTTCAATCTATCCTGATTCACCAAAATTAAACTATTATTTAGTTTCTATATTATCAGCTTTTGCTCTTTTTATATCTGTACTTCTTCACGAACTTTCCCACTCATTAGTAGCAATTAGGTATGGAATACCAGTAAAAGACATATACCTGTTTATATTTGGTGGAGTAGCTCTGTTTCAAGATGAACCTAAAACCTCTTCCCAAGAATTTAAAATAGCTTTAGCAGGACCTTTAATGAGCTTTTTTTTAGCATCTTTGTTTTTTACAATAGTCTCTTTTTACCCTAAAAATGACCTTTTTAACGGTTTTTTAAACTATGTATTTATGGTTAACTTTTTTTTAGGAGCTTTTAATCTTATTCCAGCTTTTCCGTTAGATGGTGGAAGAATTTTTAGGTCAATACTATGGCACAAATACGGCATACTAAAAGCTACAGAGATAGCATCAAAGTTAGGAAATATTTTTGGAATAATTCTTATTCTAATTGGAATTTTTAGCCTATTTACAGGAAATGTAGTAAATGGTATATGGCTTTCATTTTTAGGATTTTTTATAAAGAGAGCTTCTAGGGAAGCTCTAATGTCAACAAAATTAAATTACATACTATCAAAATTTAGAGTAGAGAATATAATGAACGTTATGAATCCTGTACCTGCCCAGCTGCCTTTATTAGAGTTTATCACATATGAGAGACCTATTACAAGACTTTATCCCGTTTTACTGAAAGATGGAAGAATACTATTTTTAGATACAAGAGATTTAACTACAATACCTTACTACAAACAGGAAGAATTAACCTTAACCGATGTTGCAAAACCTATAGATATATATGTTTCACCAGATGAAAGATTATCAAGAGCATACAGCTATATGAGGAAAAACAATCTTGAAGAAATTCCTGTTAAGTACAACAATACATTTTTAGGAATACTAAGAAGATCAGATATAGAAGATATAATAACAAGATTTTTGAGGGATATAAATGAAAGTTCTAATCATAGAAGACGATAAAGAGCTTTCCCATCTTATAGCAAAAAGACTTAAAGAAGAAGGTTTTACCGTTCAGCAGGCATTTGATGCAGAAGAAGGTATAAGTTATACTACTTACGAAGAGTACGACGTTATAGTCTTAGATATAATGCTTCCTAAAATGTCAGGTTATGAAGTAATAAGACAGTTAAGAAAAAAGAAAATCAAAACCCCTATTTTAGTTTTAAGTGCAAAAGGAGAAATAGAAGACAAAGTAAAAGGATTACAGCTTGGAGCTGATGATTATCTTACAAAACCTTTCAGCTTCCCAGAGCTTATAGCAAGGATAAACGCACTTATCCGTAGAACAAAAAACATAGAAGAGATATCTAAGCTTAAATATGCAGACATTACCATAGATTTACTAAAAAAAGAAGTATACCGTAATGGAAAAAAGATAAACCTTACAGCAAAAGAATTTGAACTTTTAAAATACTTAGTTGAAAATGCAGAAAGGATTATTACCAGAAATATGATTTTGGAAAATGTTTTTGATATAGACTTTGATATAGATAGCAACGTAGTAGACGTTCATATCCATAGATTAAGAGAGAAAATAGATAAAGGATTTGAAAAAAAACTTATTCATACAGTCCGTGGATTTGGTTATGTTTTCAAATCTGATTAAATTTTTTAACAAAATATCTATAAAGATAATTCTTCTATACTCTCTTACATTACTTATCTCCCTTTTAATATCTTTTTTTATGGTTTACTCTTTCTTTGAACTTTACTTAGAAAATAAAACAAAAGAAGAACTTATAGAAAAAGCAAAAGCTTATAAAATATTATTCAAACAAGAAGGAATAAACGGACTTAAAAACCAAATAACAAAAGAAGCTGAAATAATAAAAAGTGTTGAGCTGTTTTTTAAAATTTACGACAAAAAAGGCGATGTTATACTAAATACAAACACTGGGATTCGTACAAGGGACTTAGTCATAAATTTGGAAAACTATGGAAAACTAAAACCTGATACATACACTTTAGCAACCATAGAGTACTTTGATGTAATAATATATAAATTATCTAACAAGTATATACTTGTAATAGGAAAATCAAAGTTAGACAATAACAAACTATTAAATCGTCTTATGGAAATATTCTACGTATCAGGTATTATTGTATTTTTCTTATCTCTTACAGGTGGAATTATTATAACAAACTCAATAACAAAGAAGATAAAAAACATATCAAACACTGCAAAAGATATCACATCTAGTATGAAACTTGACAAGAGAGTGGCAATTACAGGCAGTAAAGATGAGTTAGATGATTTAGCTTTGCTTATAAATGATTTGTTAGATAGAATAGAGACACTTATAAGAACTTTAAAAGAAACTACAGAAAGTATAGCTCACGACTTAAAAACACCCATAACAAGAATAAGAAGCTCTGCAGAAAATCTTTTAATGAAAGGTAATTTATCTAACGATTGCGGAAACTTGCTAATTTACATTATAGAAGAGACAGACTCTTTGACTCAAATGATAGAAGATTTACTTACCATTTCAAAGTTAGAATCTGGAACATTTCAGCTACAAAAAGAAAAGATAAACCTGTCTAAAATAGTAAAAAAAATATACAACCTTTTTAAAGATTATGCCCAAACAAAAAAGATAGACATAATCCTAGATATTCAAGAAAATATTTACATCTATGGAAATGAAAAGTATATTTCAAGAGCAATAGCTAATTTGTTAGACAACGCAATTAAGTTTAATAAAGAAAATGGTTATGTAAAAATTAACCTACTTGAGAACGAAAAAGAAGTAGTCCTTAAAATAGAAGACTCAGGAATAGGAATACCACAGGAGAAGATAGACAAAATTTTTGAAAAGTTTTATAGAGTTGACGAAAGCAGAGGAGTATATGCTGGAAGCGGTCTTGGACTTAGTTTAGTAAAAGCGATATTAACTCAACACGATGCAAAAATAGAAGTTTTTAGTGAAGAAAATGTTGGAACAACTTTTATAATTACTTTTCCAAAAATTACAAATTTGTAATTTTATTTTAATTGATTTGTAATTTTTTTAAAGTAAAGTATTTAATGTAAATTAAAAAAGGAGGTACTGTAATGAAAAAATTAGTACTTGGCTCTGTAGCAGCTGTATTATCAGCATCTTTACTTTTCAGCTGCCAAAAGAAAGAAGAACAACCAGCTGAGCAACCAGCACCAGCTGAGCAACAAGCAGCACCAGCTCCAGCTGAGCAACAACCTGCTCAACAACCAGCAGGCAAATAATTTAAATCTTTTATAGGAGGTAGTAGTATGAAGAAGTTAGTATTATCAGCACTTTCAGTAGCAGTTTTAGGTCTTGGATTTGCATCTATCGCTGAAGAAAAAGCAGCTCCAGCAGCAGAAGGAGCAAAACAAGAAGCTCCAGCTAAAGAAGAGAAAAAAGCTGAAAAGAAACACATAAAGAAAGCTGAGAAAAAAGCTGAGAAAAAAGAAGAAAAGAAAGAAGAGAAAAAAGAAGAAAAGAAAGAAGAGAAGAAGTAATCTCATACAGGGGCTTTATGCCCCTGTTTTCAAATCATATAATCCATAATCATCTTCATAAATCTTAAGATATCCAAAAAAATCCTTGATAATTCTGTTAAATCGGTATATTATCTTTATAAGTAAACTTTAGGTTTAAAAAATGAAAACAATAGAATTTAAAGAAGCAAAAGAGCTTATTGATAAGATAAATTATTTACCTGACAATGAAAAAGAAGAAGTAATAGAAACTATAGACTTTATAGTGGAGAAACATAAAGATCAATACAGAAAATCAGGAGAACCATACTACATTCATCCAATAGAAGCTGCAAAAATACTAGCAGATTTAAAATTAGATAAAATATCAATAATATCAGCACTTTTACACGATATAGTTGAAGATACAGATACAACCATTCAAGATATAGAAGAAAAGTTTGGTAAGAAAGTTGCACAGATAGTTAACGGTGTTACGAAAATAGGAAAGTATAACTTTGAAAACTTAGAAGATGCAAAAATAGAAAATTTTCGTAAATTAATAATCTCAACATCAAACGACATTAGAGTGATACTTGTTAAACTTGCAGATAGACTACACAATTTAAGAACGCTTCATTATCTTAGAGAGGATAAACAAAAAAGGATAGCAAAAGAAAGTCTTGAAATATACTCACCTTTAGCAGGAAGATTGGGTCTATGGAATATAAAAAGAGAAATTGATGACCTGTCTTTTATGTATCTTCATCCAGAAGAGTATAAAAAAGTAGTCTCTTACTTTGCTACTTCAAAAGAAAAAAGTGAAAAGTATCTAAAAGAAAAAGTAATTCCTCAGATAGAAAAAGTGTTAAAAGAACATGACATAAATGCAACAATCCAGTATAGGTCAAAACACATATACAGTATATACGAAAAAACTTTAAGAAAAAATCTCAAACTTAGCGATATTTATGACATTTTTGGGGTAAGAATATTAGTAGAAGATATAAAGGACTGTTATTTAGCACTTGGACTTATACATTCTATCTGGACACCTGTTCCTGGAAAGTTTAAAGATTACATCTCACTTCCTAAATCAAACTTTTATCAAGCCCTTCATACAACTGTAGTAGCTCCAGATGGTAAGTTTGTTGAAATACAGATAAAAACTTATCAAATGCACAAAATCGCAGAAGAAGGTATAGCAGCCCATTGGAGATATAAAGGGGGAAATCATCTAACTGAAAAAGACGTTGAAGCATTTAACTGGTTAAAAAATATAGTAGAAACCTTAAAAGAAACAAAAGACTCTAAAGTTTTAGAAGATATTAGTACAGATTTATCTTCAGAAGAGATATATGTATTCACTCCAAAAGGAGATTTAATAAAATTACCTACAGGTTCTACGATTGTTGATTTCGCTTATGCCATTCACACAATGGTAGGTCATAAAGCAGTTGGAGGAAAAGTAAACGGAAAGTTTGTTCCTCTTGATACTAAACTTAAAAGTGGTGATTTAGTAGAAATAATAACAAAAGAAGGACATTACCCTTCAAGAGATTGGTTAAAATTTGTAGTTACTTCTAAGGCAAAAACAAATATAAAACAGTTCCTATCAAAAATAGAAAGAGAGAAAAGCTTAAAGTTTGGAGAAAAACTACTAGATAAATTTTTAAAAAAGGTTAACTTGAAAATCTCCTCTTTAACAGAGGAAGATAAGCAGAAAATACTATCAAAGTATAACTACAAAAGCTTTGAAGACCTATTAATTGCAGTAGGTGATGGAAAAATATCACCAATAAAAATAGTAAACATATTTAAAGAAGAAAAACAAAGTCAAACACCAGAAAAACTAACAACTCAAGAAAAATCAAAAAAAGAAATATCTATAGAAGTAGATGGAATAAATAATGTTTTAAGCTTTATAGCAAAATGTTGTAATCCTATACCAGGAGATGATATTGTAGGTATAATAACAAAGGGAAAAGGGATAGCCATTCACAATAAGGAATGTAATAATGTTAAAGTTGTTGAAAACACAGAACCTGAAAGATTAGTTAACGTTGTATGGAGCCCAAATGAAAAAATAAAATATTTGACAAATATAAAAGTAATAGCTGAAGATAAGCCAGGAGTTTTAGCAAATATATCTAATGCTATAGCATCTGCAGGATCAAATATTAAAAACGTTAAAGTTTCAGATTTAAAAGATAAAAAGGCATTAATAAAATTTTCATTAGAAGTAAAAGACAAAAACCATTTAAACACCATATTAAACTCAATAAAAAGTTTCTCTGATGTAATTAAAGTAGAAAGAATTTGAAATTAACCACCTTGAAATAATCAATCTAAATCTTAAATTATTAATCAGGTGATAACTATGAGAAAAAGTGAAAAGATTTTAATTTTTACTATCATTTTCTTAATAATTTTCTCTATAGGAACAGCAATAGTTATAAGAGCTTTACAAGAATTTAAAGAAGGTTCAGATCTTGCACCTTTCTTAGTAGTAGTTTTTGCCAGACTTTCTACACTACTGGGTTTTTTGGCTATAATGTCCGCATTGTTTTTAAGAGGTGCTTTTAGAAATATAGAAAAACCAAAAACAGATCTTTTAGAATTAGAAGAAAAAATTCAAAATGCAGAGAAAGAAAAAAGGGAGCATAAAAGCTCCCAGTAAAATTTATTCTTCTCCTTTTTTATCTTCAGGATTGGCAAATAAAGCTTCGTAATCTATACCTTCTTTCTCAGCTAAAGCTTTAGACATCTCTTCTAAAGCTAAGAGATGATTCCACTTATCATCAATTTCTTTTTGAATTTGAGCTACAATTTCTGGATATTTTAAAACGTGTCTCCATCTTGGTTGGGCTTCTATATATTCTTCTATAGGTTTTGGTCTTTTTGGCTTAACATTTACTTTCCAGTACTTTCCATTTATAACTTCATAAACAGGCCAGTATCTTGTCTCAACTGCTAATTTTGCAAGTCTCATTGTATCTTCTGGAGCAAATCTCCATGAAAGTGTACAAGGCTGTAACGTATTTATAAACTTCGGACCTTTAAACGTCATTGCTTTTTTAACTTTTCTTGTTAAGTCTCTGTAAATATGTGGTGATGCTTGAGCAACGTACGGTATTCCATGTGCAGCCATAATCATAGTAAGATCTTTTCTAGGCTCTTGCTTTCCTATTTTTTCTTTACCAACAGGAGTTGTTTTTGTATATGCTCCTATTGGAGTAGCGGAAGATTTTTGATATCCTGTGTTTTGATATCCTTCATTGTTATAACATACGTATAAAAAGTCATGTCCTCTTTCAACAGCAGCAGAAAGTGATTGGAAACCGATATCATATGTTCCACCATCTCCACCAAATGCTACAAATGCTATGTCCTCATTTATCAAACCTTTTTTCTTTAAAACTTTGTAAGCTGCTTCTACACCACCTATTGCAGCTGCTGCAGATTGGAAGTTAACGTGTATCCATGGAGTATTCCATGCAGTATAAGGATAAACACCTGTTGTAACTTCAAGACATCCTGTTGCAGTAGATACAACAGTTGGTTTATCTATAGCAAGCAGAACCTCATTTACAATAGGTGGAATACCACATCCAATACACATTCTGTGTCCAGGAGCAAGTGGGTTATGACC
Source organism: Sulfurihydrogenibium subterraneum DSM 15120 (assembly GCF_000619805.1). Classification (NCBI taxonomy): domain Bacteria; kingdom Pseudomonadati; phylum Aquificota; class Aquificia; order Aquificales; family Hydrogenothermaceae; genus Sulfurihydrogenibium; species Sulfurihydrogenibium subterraneum. Next base: position 221,343 of record NZ_JHUV01000008.1, read on the forward strand.
GTGGAACTTTTCATCTCTTTCTTGAGCTAAATCTGCTAAAACTTGTATAGTTACTTTTTTTGCCATGATTACGCCCTCACTTGTAAGTATTCTACTAAATTATCTCTTGTTTCAACACCTTTTTCTAATCTTTCAACTCTATCGAAGGCTTTTATAAATTCTTCTTCGTGTATTTCTCTTCCACCAAGACCGTATATAAAGTTATGAACAAGTGATCTATTTTGATTATGTAAAATAGCTGTACATACGTCTTTAAATAATGGCCCACCGATACCATCAAATGAATCTGCCCTATCTAAAACTGCAATACCTTTTGCTTTAGATAAAGCCTGTGCTAACTCTTTTACAGGGAATGGTCTGTATAATCTAATTTTAATTGCCCCTACTTTTCTTCCCTGAGCTCTAAGAGTATTAACAGCATCTTTTAATGTCCCGAAAGATGATCCCATAGAAATACCAATGTACTCTGCATCTTCTGTCATATACTCTTCTATAAAGTCATAACGTTTACCGCTTATTGACTCAAATTCGTTAAATACTTCTCTTACTATATCGTAAACTTTTAAGAAATCTACGTGTTGTTGATATTTACATTCAGTATAATAATCTGGCTGTGCTGTTGCACCATAAGTTACTGGTTTTGAGACATCTAATAAAGGATAAGGAATTCTATGTATTCCTGAAGGTCCAACAAACTCTCTTACAGTTTCATCATCAAATATTTCAACGTTTTCTATTGAGTGGGACACTATATAACCATCGTAGTTAACAATTACAGGGAACATTGCTTTTTCTGCAATTTTTACTGACATTATAAGGTTATGATAAGCTTCCTGTGCATTTTCTGAGAATAGAGATATCCAGCCTGAATCTCTTGTAAGCATTGAGTCGCCATGATCACAGTGTATTGATAAAGGTGCTGATAAAGCCCTATTTACATCTATTAAAACGATAGGAAGTCTCATTCCAGAGGCTATATATAAGTTTTCTACCATGTAAGCAATTCCAGGACCTGCAGATGCAGTTATAACCCTTGCTCCAGCAGCAGCAGCACCTATACAAGCAGCCATAGCTGAGTGTTCACCTTCGACTGCAACCATATCAGTATCTACTTCACCATTTGCAACATACTCAGCAAAAAATCCCATAAGTTCTGTTTGAGGAGATATTGGATAAACTGCTGCAACATCAAAGTTGATTTGTCTCATAGCTTCAGCAGCAGCTTGGTTACCTGTTAACGCAATTACTTTTGTTGACATATTTAATCCTCCTAATATTACTCAAGCTCTTTTAGTTTAATTTCCATTTCTGGAACCATTTCTAATGCATCGTAAGGACATTCTACTGCACATATTCCACAACCTTTACAGTATTGAAAATCAGTTTCAAATCTTTGTTCTCTGTTAACAGGTATACTGTCATCAGGACAGAATATCCAGCAGATAAGACAGTTTGTACACTTTTCTGTATTCAAAACTGGTCTAAGCATTCTCCATGAGCCTGTATTGTTCATCATACTTGAACCAGCTTCTGAAACTATTGAACCTATAGGAATTTCAAACCACTTTTTTAACTGATACATAATAATCAACCTCCTGTTTTAATTAGGTTTTGTAAACCTCTTCGTATCCTCTTCTTAAAGCTTTTAAGTTTTGATCTAACACGTTTCTTAACTTAGAACTCGCACCAAAAGCATCTTTAATTTCTTCTTCTAAGGCTTCTAAATCAACTATACCTGTTGCTTTTGCTACAGCTCCTAAAACAGCAGTATTTGGTATATTTCTTCCAAACTCTTCCAGAGCTATTTTTGAAGCATCTACTATCCAAAGTTCATTATTTCCTATTCCTAAAATTTGTCTAACTTTTTCTGGTGGAAAGTTTGTATTTACAACGAAAACAGTATTTTCATCTGTTCCACTTACTATTATATCCCTTATAGTAAATATCAAAGAAGGATCTGTTATAATAACTACTTCTGGATTGTCAACAGGCGCTCTCGTATTTATAGGTTTATCAGATATTCTTGTTGAAACCTTAACAGGTGTTCCAGATCTTTCTAGTCCGAATTCTGGCATTGCTTGTCCGTATTTACCTCTAATAATTGCTGCAGAAGCAAGCATTTTAGCAGCAGTAACTGTTCCTTGTCCTCCTCTACCGTGCCATCTGATTTCTTTTGTAGCTTTATATGTTGCGGTTGTCATTGTAAAACCTCCTAAAATTTATAAAACAGTGTTTTAATAATTTATCATTAAAACAATAAAAAATCAACTTATTTCTTGGTCTTACGTATTAAAATTATAACCTATTTTTTCCTTGAAGTAATGATAAAAAGCATAAAAAAAAGTATTATCTTAAAAAAGATGATATTTTTTGAAAATAGAATATAATATAACGAGAAAACTATAAGATTTAAGAGAAAACCCCCAGAAAGGGGGCTTTGATGTGTTATGGTCTATATTTCTCTAAAATTTTATCCCAATCAGGATTATCAGAAGCACCGTATTTTTGTTTTAACGCCAAGACTTTATCTTCAAAAGTAGGCTTTTCTATCTTTAAGAATATACCTAAAGGTACTTTTGCGTTTGGATCTTTATCGTGGTCTAATGCATGACTTGCAAGTTCAACCGCTTTTACATAATCTGAAGGATCGTGTCCTAATTCTTTATTTATATCAATAGTTCTTCCTTTATAATATTGGAATGTATCAATTTTATTGAAAGTTGGACAAGGAGATAGTATATTAACAAATGAAAATCCTTTATGTTCAACAGCGGCTTGTAAAATTTCTGCTTCATGTTTTGGATTTCCTGAATATGTTTGAGCTACAAACGTTGCACCACAAGCAATAGCAAAAGCAATTGTGTTTATAGGTTCTTCAATGTTTCCGTAAGGTGTTAAAGAACCTTTATATCCACTTCTTGAAGTGGGAGATTGTTGATTTTTAGTAAGAGCGTACATTCTGTTATCCATACATATTACAGTTAAGTCAAAATTCTTTCTTGCAGCGTGAGGAAAGTGTTCCATACCTATAGAGAATAAGTCTCCATCACCAGCTGTAACTACAACTGGAATTTCAGGCTTTGCAAGTCTTGCTCCTACTGCAGCTGGAATAGCTCTTCCGTGGCAAGTGTGCATACCAAAAGCGTTCATCCAAAGAGGCAATCTTGACGAACAACCAATTCCAGATACGAGAGTTAAAGCAGTTGGATCAAACTGTTCTTCACTAAAAACTTTGGCAAGTCCAGAAACGACACCAAAGTCTCCACAACCAGGACACCATGTAGGCTCAATATTACTTCTGTAGTCTTTTGGTTGTAGCTTTTCTTGTAGTTTTATAAACTGATATGACATGATATTTACCTCCTTTTAAAATTAATTAAGCGTTTACTTTACTTCCAACTAACTCTTCTATTTTAGCTTCTATTTCAGCAGGTATGAATGGCTCTCCTCTGTAAATATTGTACTGAACTGGTTTAACATCGGTATACATTCTAATAAATCTTGCAAACTGACCTGTGTAGTTAGCCTCAGGAACTAGAGCAATATCTGACATACTTGCAACTTTTTCAATAGCTTTTACAGGAACTGGATATAGTAATTTAGGATAGAGGGCAGCTATCTTGTATCCTTTCTTTCTTAACCTTTGGATTGCTTCTTTAGTAATTGATGCTGTTAGACCCCAAGCAATAACAGATATATCTGCTTTCTCCCCTTCTTGAAGATCTCCTAAATCCCATTCTAAAAGATGTTGATTTTCATCTTCTATATTTTTTAACTTTCTAAATCTTTTTTCCATCATCATTACTCTAACATCAGGTCTTGTTCTTGGAGAGGAGTCTTCTCCGTGCTCTAATCCTGTTGCAGTATAAGGTTTAGGAGATACTTCTGGTGCAAGCATAGGAGATATTCCTGTATCTGTTACTTTATATCTGAGGAGTTCATCTAAGTTTACATCCATATCTTTAGTTATAAGAGGTCTATTTATAAGTCTAGATTGAATTTCTTTTATTTTAGGAGTAGAAATAGCTTCTGCCCTTAGAGATAATGAAGCATCTGTTAAGAATAAAACTGGACATTGGTACCTTTCTGCAAGGTTAAATGCTTCTATAGTCAAATAAAAGTTTTCTTCAACGTTAGTAGGAGCTATAACTATTCTTTGACCATCGCCGTGACCACCTATTGCTGCAGCATAGAGGTCTGCCTGGTCGTGTTTTGTAGGCATTCCTGTTGATGGTCCACCCCTTTGAACATCTACAACCACACACGGAATTTCAGTCATTGAAGCAAGACCTATCAATTCCTGCATTAATGATATACCAGGTCCAGAAGTTGCTGTCATAGCTTTTACCCCGGAGAAGGAAGCACCTATCACTATCGCCATAGAAGATATTTCGTCCTCTGCTTGATAAACATAGCCGTTTGCCTTCAATATAATTTCAGATAAATAGTTACCTACCGTTGTAGCTGGTGTAATAGGATATGCTGCAAACACTTTACAACCTGCAACAGCTGCACCTAAAGCTATCGCTTCATTACCTTCTAATATAATAACATCTTTTTGTGGTCTTCTTTCTGGTAATCTGTAAGGGTCTACTTTTTTAATATTGTTTTTAACCCAGTTAATACCAGCATCTAAAGCTTTAAAGTTTAAATCAACTACATCTTGTCCTTTTTTGGAGAATTTAGAAATAATTTGCTGTTTATAAACATCTATTGGAATATTAAATAATTCTGAAGCTGCTCCCAAGGCTACCATATTTTTTGTTATGTATGCACCTACTTCTTCTTTTGCCAACTTAGACATAGGAACTGCATAAGCTATTACACCTTGTTTTTCTAACCAATCAAATTCAGGTTCAAAATCTCCACCTTCTGGACCATCCCATACTAAAACTGTTCCTGGCTTTAATAAGGGTTTATTTACTTCATATGCTTCACCATTAAATGCAAAAAGTATTTGAAATCCATCACCTTGAGATAATATCTTTTCATCAGACATTCTTACCTGTGAAAGCGCATATCCACCTTTAATCTCAGCTGGGAAGCTTTTAAATGTTACAACCTCAAGCCCAAGGTAGGTAGCAGCTCTCATAGTAAAGTCACCTGCAGATATTACACCTTCTCCACCTTCACCTGCAAACTTAATTGTTAAATCAAACGCCATCGTAAATCCTCCTAATTAAATTTCACTTACTACTTAAAGAATATAACACTGTTTTAATCTCTGTGTCAAGAATTTTATAACGCTGTTATATTTTTAACTATGATTTTTATCTTATTCTATTGATTTATCAAGTATTTCCTTTTAAAACTTTTTCAACAGTTTCCCCTATTATTGATGGGTTTTTAACAGTGATAACGCCAGCTGATTCTAAGGCTTTGTACTTTTCTGCAGCTGTTCCTTTTCCTCCAGCTATTATAGCTCCCGCATGTCCCATTCTTTTTCCTGGTGGTGCTGTAACTCCTGCTATGTAAGCCACAACTGGTTTTTTAACGTAAGATTTTATAAATTCTGCTGCTTCTTCTTCTGCTGTTCCACCAATTTCTCCAATCATAACGATAGCTTCTGTCTCTGGGTCGTCTTGAAACCATTTTAGTACATCTGCAAAAACTGTTCCCGGTATAGGGTCCCCCCCTATTCCTACTGCTGTTGACTGTCCTATTCCTCTTGTTGTAAGCTGGTAAGCAGCTTCATAGGTAAGTGTTCCACTTCTTGATACTATTCCAACGTTTCCTTTTTTAAATATATGTCCTGGCATTATGCCTATTTTAGCTTCTTCTGGAGTTATAACGCCGGGACAGTTTGGTCCTATTAAAACTGTGTCTGGATAGTACTTTTTAATGTACTGCTTAACTGGAAGCATATCGTTTACAGGTATTCCTTCTGTTATACAGATAACAGTTTTTATTCCTGCGTCTACAGCTTCTAATATTGCATCTGCTGCAAATGGTGGTGGTACGAAGATTAAAGAGCAATCAGCTCCCGTTTCTGATACTGCTTCTTTTACTGTATCAAAAACTGGAATTCCTTCTACATTTTCTCCTTTTTTTCCCGGTGTAACACCTGCTACTACTTGAGTTCCATATGCTTTACACTGTGTAGCGTGAAAAGACCCTTCTCTTCCTGTTATTCCTTGTACTACTACTTTTGTATTTTTATTTACTAAAACGCTCATTTTAACCTCCTTGTTTAAATTATTTTAGACATATCTAAATTAATCTTACATTTTTGTAAGTCTACTTGATAAACTCCTTCAAAACCTTCAAAATCTTTTTTGTAAACATCTCCTTCAAGTTTGTAAACTCTAACTTTTTTCAACCCTTGAGGATAAACCAAAATGTAATACTTAACCTTTTCTCGTTGATATAACTCATATTTAATACGCTCATCCATTTTTACAGATGATGGTGAAACAATTTCAAATATGACATCTGGCACTAATGTTAATCTATCTTCAAGTTTTTGGCATACTATAACAGCATCAGGTCTAACTACTGTGTCTTGAGATATGTAATAATCTATATCAGCAAGTACCTCACATTCATTAGAACATTCTTCTAAGCTATTTCTAACTTGATAAATTATGTTAGTCAACACTCTTTGATGAATAATAGAAGGAGAAGCAAGGGCGTAAGGAATACCTTCTATGAGTTCCCAGTCTCCTTCCCATTTATCTCTCTCTTCAACCGTGTAGTAAGGAAGGTATTTATCTGTGAAATATCCCATTTTTTACCCTTTGTTTGCAGCTTCCACTGCTTTTAAAGCTCCTTCCCACATTGTATCAGCAGTTATAAGTGGTAAACCTGACTCTTGGAGCATCTTTTTACCTAATTCTACGTTTGTTCCTTCCATTCTTACTATAACAGGAACATTTATAGATACTTCTTTTGCAGCTGTAATGATACCTTCTGCAAGTCTATCACATCTTAAGATTCCACCGAAGATGTTTATAAAGATTGCTTTTACGTTAGGGTCAGAGAGTATTATTTTAAATGCGTTTGCTATTTGTGTTGCGTTTGCAGACCCGCCTACATCAAGGAAGTTAGCTGGCTCTCCTCCTGCCAACTTAATTGTGTCCATTGTTGACATTGCAAGTCCTGCACCGTTAACCATACAAGCGATGTTTCCATCAAGTTTTATGTAATTAAGGTTAAACTTTTTAGCTTCTACTTCTAACGATGATATTTGGGTTGGATCATCCATCTCCATTATTTCTGGATGCCTAAACAGTCCGTTATCGTCAAAATCTATTTTTGCGTCTAAAATTACTAAATTACCATCTTTTGTAAGTACTAACGGGTTGATTTCTACCATTGAAGCGTCAAGCTCTATATAAATTTTGTATAAAGTCATGAATAAGTTAGCTGCTTTGTTTAAAAGATTTTTAGGAAGTCCTAACTTTAAGGCTAACTCTCTTGCGTGATAACTTCTAAGTCCTATAAAAGGTTCTATTGTATGGGTTATTATAGCTTCTGGGTTTGTTGCTGCAACTTCTTCTATTTCCATTCCACCTGCAGCTGAAACCATTATTATAGGCTTTGATTTACTTCTATCTAATGTAATTGCTACGTAATATTCTTTATCAATAGCTGTTCCTTCTTCGATGTATAATCTGCTTACTGGTAAACCTTCAGGACCTGTTTGGAACGTAGCTAACCTTTTTCCTAAAAGCTGAGATGCTATCTCTTGAACTTCTTCTATAGATTTTGCAAGTTTTACGCCTCCAGCTTTACCTCTTCCTCCTGCGTGGATTTGAGCTTTTACAACTACTGGCCAAGTTCCAAGCTCTTCAGCTGCTTCTACCGCTTCTTTTACATCAAAAGCTGGATAACCTCTTGGCACTGGAAGACCATACTTTCTAAAAATCTCTTTTGCCTGATGCTCGTGTACTTTCATCTGTTAACCTCCTGCTGTTATATTACTAATTTTCTGTATTTTTTTTGCCCTTCTTCAAAAACATCACCACCGTAAATATCGTTTGCTACAATAACTGGAAAGTTTTCAAAGTAAAGTTTTCTAATAGCTTCAGGTCCTAAATCTTCGTAAGCAACCATCTCAACTTTTGTTATATGTTTTGACAGTAAAGCTGCAGTTCCGCCATACGCTGCAAAATAAACTGCTTTATACTTTTTCAAAGCTTCTTTTACTTCAGATCCTCTCCATCCTTTTCCTATTGTTCCTTTTAGACCAAGCTCTAAAAGTTTAGGAGTATATTTATCCATTCTATAGGCTGTAGTAGGTCCAGCTGAGCCTATAACCTGTCCGGGCTTTGCAGGAGTAGGTCCAACGTAGTATATAATCTGACCTTTGATATCAAAAGGTAGTTTTCCAGTTTTTTCGTACTCTTCAAGCATTCTTTTGTGAGCTGCGTCTCTTGCGGTATAAACCCAACCAGTTATTAAAACTTTCTCTCCAGCTCTTAATGTTTCTATCACTTCATCTGTTAAAGGGGTAGTTATTCTTTTTACATCACCCATTTTCTTCTTCCTCTTTTATTAGTTTTTCTATATTCATTTTCAAGTTATCTAAAACTGGAATGTCGTAATTCCAATCAACAATAAGCCATGGTTCATTCGGATGAGCTATCCATACTTTCTTATCCTGAGTAAATATCCATATAACTTTTTTAACTCCTACATTTAATAGATCTTGAGTTTTTTTATGAAAATAGTCTTGTGAATTTTCAAACTTTCTCAAGTCTGCTTTTGTATCTACTTCTATTACTAATTCAGGAGGAACGGGAATAAGTTTATTTTCTTTTAAATACGGTTTTATCTTTTCTTTTTCCCAAATTGCTATATCAAGGTTATACCAACTTTTTTTAGCAAACTTAAATCCTACTTCGTTTGAAAGAACTTCGTATTGTTTATTTAAACCTTTGAGTAAGAACTTTAAAATAATCTTTATCAACCATGCCTGTAATCCACTACTTCCCATAACCGCCTCTAATGAAATTTCTCCTTTTAGCACTTTATCATAGTCCTTGTAATAAATAGGGGAGCCATAACGCATCTCGTATATAAGAGCTCTGGGAATTCCTGTTTTTTTCTTATTTAAAAGTTTCTTTTTTGTAGAAACTTCCATTAAATTTCTATCTCCTTATGTCTTGCTGCGTGGCATTGAATATTAACAGCAACAGGTAAAGATGCTATATGGCAAGGTGCAATTTCTATCTTAACATCTACAGCTGTAGTAGTTCCACCAAATCCTAATGGTCCTACACCAAGTTGATTGGCAAGGTTTAAAAGTTCTTCTTCTAATGCCGCTATTCTTGGGTCGGGATGTCTTTCTCCTATGTGTCTAAAAAGTGCTTTTTTTGCAAGCACTGCAGAGTAGTCAAAAGTTCCGCCTATTCCAACTCCTACTGTAAATGGTGGACAGGCGTTTGGTCCTGCATTTGCTATAGTCTGTAAAACAAACTTTTTAACTCCTTCAAGACCATCAGCAGGTTTTAACATTGCTTGCTTACTTTGATTTTCAGAACCTCCACCTTTTGCTGCAAATTTTATCTTTATTTTATCTCCTTCTACAATATCAAAGTATATTAAGGCAGGTGTGTTATCTTGAGTATTTTTTCTATCAAAAATAGGGTCGTATGCCAGAGAAGCTCTTAAATAGCCTTCTTTTGTTGCTCTTCTTACTCCTTCGTTTATAGCCTCCCTTAGACTTCCACCTACAATTTTTACGTCTTGTCCTACTTCTACAAAGAAAACTGGATAACCTGTATCCTGACAGTATGCAACTTGCTCCTTTTCTGCCACTTCTGCATTTTTAAGTATTTCTTGAAGTATCTCTTTTCCTAGTGGTGATTCTTCTTTTTCTACGGCTACTTTTATCGCCTGAATAAAATCTTGAGGGAGATTATACTCACTGTCCATTACTAAGTTTTTTACTTTTTCTACTATTTCATCAACATGCACTTCTCTCATCTTTTACCTCAAAGTTTTTATATTAATTTTAACTCTTTTATTCTTTCAATGCCTTCTTTTACAGATTTTACTGACTTTTGCCACATCTGTTTTTCTTCTTCTGAAAGATTTATTTTAATAACCTCTTCCCAGCCGTGAGCTCCTACTTTTACCGGTAGTCCTACACAAACATCGTAAGCCTCATAAAATCTTGCATCTTCTCCATCAAGATATACAGAGCAAGGCATAATAGCTTTTTTATCTTTCAAAATAGCTTCAATCATTTGAACCACAGATGCACCCGGAGCATGGTAAGCGGAAGTTCCCATTAGGTTAACAATCTCCCCTCCCCCGAATTTTGTTCTATTTATAAGCTCTTCTAACTTTTCCTTTGTAAATAAATCTTTAAGTGGAGTTCCTCCTACGTTTGATACAGAAAGAAGTGGAACCATATCATCACCGTGTCCACCTATTACAAAACAGTTAATATTTGATATAGATACTTTTAACTCTTGAGATATAAAAGTTTTAAACCTTGCAGTGTCTAAAACTCCTGCCATTCCAATAACTTTATTTTTTGAAAATCCCGTTATTTTTAATGCTGCATAAGTTAAAACATCAACCGGATTAGAAACTACAATAACAACAGCGTTAGGAGCGTAAAGAGCAACTCTCTCTGCGATTACTCTAATAATGTTAACATTTGCGGTTAAAAGGTCATCTCTACTCATTCCCGGTCTTCTTGGAAATCCAGCTGTAATAACGACTATATCTGAATCTTTTAAAGGTTCATATCCTTGCCCATCAGCAGTTACGTTATAGCCTCTAACGTCAACATCTACTCCTATTGCTGCAGCCATCTGTTTTATATCTAAAGCTTTTCCTTTTACGACTTCAAAAGTTTTATCATCTATTTTCCTTGGTAAATCAAAAAGTCTAACGTTTGCAAGTTCTCTTATGGCTATTAAGTTTGCCACGTGTTCACCTACGTTCCCCGCTCCTACTATTGATACTGTAGGTCTTTTATAGTCTGCCATAAAATTCCTCCTTGATGATTTTTGCATACATTAGAATATAACGACATTATAAATTTGTCAATCAAACAGTGTTTGATTTTTATTTAAACAGAAAAATAAAAAAGGGAGCTTTTGCTCCCTTGAATCAAGTTAGGAGGTTATTAGCCGCAGCAGGCTAAAACCTGTATGATACGTTTGCGTATATAAATCTTCCCGGTTCTGGTATTTTAACAGGCACTCCAGATTGAGAAATTCCTCTAAATGGGTCTCTTACATAAGAGAGGTAGTTGTAGTAAAACTTGTCAAATACGTTATCAACACCAACTCCAACAAAAAGTCTGTTAGCATAAGTGTATCCAGCTTTTACGTTCATTATAAACCAGCTTCCTGTTTTTTGCTCTTTTAAATCAGAGTCTACTTTTGATTGTTTTCCAGAGTATATTCCTTCTATTAGTCCGTAAAATGTTCCATCATCGTATTTAACAGCAGCTCTCACTTTTAAAGGTGGCATTTCAACTAAATCACTATCTGTATATATACCTTTTTTACTTGTCTTTTTACCTACTTGATACGCAAGTCCAAGCTCTGCCGATATTTTATCGTTAAATCCATAAACGCCGTTTATATCACCGCCGTATATGGCTGCATCAATGTTTTTATAAGTTGTGTAAGTAGTAGTACCAATTTTATACTGATACAAATAAATGTAATCTTTTAAACTACTGTAAAAGAGATTAGCTCTTATACCTAAATTGTTAACAGGGAAAAACTCTCCACCTAAATCAAGCTCTGTGTTTTTAGTAGGTTTTAAATCTGGATTACCATACCAAGGAGACATTCCTGATAATGCTATAAATCTCTCTTCAGGGTCAGGAGCTCTTACAGTGTGTCCTAATCCTACGTAAACGTTATCTTTTTTGTTAAAGTTATACTTTCCTATTACATATCCAGATAGATAGTTATCACTGTTGGAAAATTTATTACCGTTTTTAGAGATAAATAAATTTCTGTTACTTGCACTCATAGAGTTAGGGTCTGCTTTTGAATAGTTATAATCATACCTTAATCCTGCTGATAAAGTCCATCTATCTATGTTTTTACTACCTTTTACAAATAGTCCTATATCTTTAATGTTAACGTCTGGAATCATACCATTATTTACGTTAGAACCACCATTCTGCACGTTATCGGCAAGCCAGTTTCTTAAATAAGAGTCAAGTCCTACTGTAGCATCAACTCCAAAAAGATTTAAATCTTTAGACAGTTTCCAGCCAAACATTTTAGACTCTGCATAGGTTTTCATACTGTATCCAAGAGCAGGGAAAGGATTAGAAGTAGTTCTGAAGGTATCTCTCATATCGTGTTTTACTTCGTTGTAATAGATACTAAATTTTAATCCTATATCTTTTAATGTAAAATCACCGTTTAACCTATTTGTTCTATCATAAAGAGCATCCATCTTTAAAGCTGGGTATAAAACATTCCTTGCATTTTCAAAAGCGTAAGAAAATTTAATTTCTGCGTTATCGTTAGGTGTTAAAATAGTTTTAAACCAAACCCTGTCTATATTAAACGCTTTATCATTTATGTATTGTGGTTTATATCTTCCCGCAGTTGGTCCAGCAGGTGTAGAATAAACGGCATACTCAGTTAATTTCTTTCCTTCTCCACTTTCATAAGGTTTAGAGTACTGGTTAGAAGCTCCTACTAACACTTTTATAAACTTATTTCCAGCATACCCCCAGCCGTAAAGCGTCCTATAACTCCAGCTTCCATAAGTTCCCCCCAACTCTCCCCCTACTCCTTCTTTGGGGTCTTTTGTCTTAACGTTTACAACAGCTCCCAACGAACCAGCGTTTTCTACATCAAATGGACCTTCTTTAATTGTTATTTTATCTATTTGTGGACTTGAAACGTGAAAAGCAGGTGGGTCCATTCTGTTAGGACATGCACCGTAGATTTTTGAGTTATCAATTAAAACGTTAATGTTATCCTTTGAAAATCCTCTTATGTACAGGTCGTTAGCAATTCCTGCCTTTCTCATGAACCATATTTCTGGATAAAACTCAGACAAAATCTCACCAAGGTCTATCTGCCTTGTAATTTTCGCCTCTTCTTGGGTAAGCTCTTTTTTAGATGCAACTTCTTCCTTAGAAACTTTCTCTTCAACTGTGATTTTTTCAATTCTAATACCTTCTGCCTGTGAATAATACACAATTGCTGTAGTAGACAACAACACTCCTAAAGCCAACCTTTTCATGGCAAACCTCCTTGTTAATTTAACTTAAAAATTATAATTTATTATATAATAAAAATAAACAAATTTTAAACAAAATTGTAAAACTCTTTTAAATAAAAATCATTGATTTAAATCAAAAAATAAATTTAGAAATCTTTTTTAAGAAACTTGAGAAGGGAAAGAGTAATAAAAAGAATATTCCATCCTAAAAGTAAAAATATTGGAAAGAATGGATATTTTTGAATAAATTCAGATAAGATAATCCCTGATACACCCAAAAGTTCAGAAAGACCAAGATTGTAAAAAATATAGATTCTAACTAAATCAAGAGGATTAAACATTATTAAAAATCCAATGAATTTTTCAATAGGATAATCTGAAAAGAAAACAACTATGTAAAAAATCAAAGAATCAAAAATTACCAAAAAGAAAAACCATAAAATCAGTGAAACACCTATTCCAACCACTCTATCGTCATTTAAAATAGCAATAAAATAGCCGATAGAAGTAAATATAAACGTTAATACTATCTGACTAATAAAGTAAATTATAAATTTATCATATATATATCCATAAAAAGCAAAAGGAACTATGCTACCAATTCCAAAAGCTAAAGATAAAGAGAGTGCTACAGAAAAATAGTCAGATAAATATATTATTTTTCTATTTATAGGTTGTGTTAAAAGAACTTCTATAAATTGTCTATTTGAATAGAAATAAGTTAATGAAAAAATTAAACTTATCAAAGGTACTATAATTATATCTATGTTTGTTAAACTAACAACTACTTTGTCAAGATCATCGGAGGATTTTAATAAAACCATTTCTATCAATCCAACCAAAACTGTATAAAAAAGAATCCAAAAACTACGAGTAATATTATAAATTTCGTATTTTAAGAGTTTAACAAACATATTATTGCGTCCTCCAGACTTTCTCTTTGTGTTTTTTCTTTTAAATCTATAATTGTACCCGCAAATGTTAATTTTCCTTCTACCATAAAAACGATATTATCAGCCAATGACTCTATTTCATTAACAATATGGGAAACAAATATTATAGTTTTGCCTTCCTCTTTCTCTTTAGATATTATTTTTTTTAATTTAATAGCCGTAACAGGATCTAAACCGACAGTTGGTTCATCAAATATCAATATATCTGGGTTAAACATTAAAGATAAAATAGCGTTTACTTTTTGTTTAGTACCACCAGATAAATTTTTTATTTTTTTATTTAAATGGGGTATTAAATCCAAAATTTCTATTAACTCACTTAATTTTTTTTCGTTTTTCTTATTTCTAATATCTTGCATCATACTAAAGAATTCTCTGACAGTTACATTTTCAGGGAAATTAGCAATCTGCGGCATATAACCTATCTTTTCTCTGTAGTTATAGTTTTTTTTAATATCTACTCCATCTATATATATTTTCCCTTTTGTGGGTATTACAAGACCAAGAATTGATTTTATCAGTGTTGTTTTTCCACTCCCGTTGGGTCCTATGATAGAAGTTATTTTTCCTTTTTCTATTTCTATATTTATATTTTCTAAAGCAACAAATTTTCCAAATCGTTTTTGTAAATCTTGTATTTTTATCATTTTATCACCTTTAACGATGGTTTATCATCACTTAATGTAGTTGGTGTTAAAGTTGGAACAACTCTTTCGGACAAATCTAACAAATACATGAAAAAACTTTTTAGGAGGATAAATAAAGGTGGATATTTTTCAAATAGATAAGATGATAAAGTAACAGGCTTATAAGGTAAATCTCCAAATCCATCTTTATTCAAATCAAATCCTTCATAACTACTCCAGTAATTTTCCGATAAAACGTTTCCATAATTTTGCCTACTGTTTGTCGTAACATCAAATATATTATTAATAAAATTATTTTTCTTAAAAACATTATTTTCACAATTTGCAAGTAATCTTACAGCAGAACCGTTTTCTTTAAATGTATTTCTTTCAAAATAACTTCGGTTTGAATCTTCCATATAGACACCAATAGTGTTTTTATAAAAAAGATTCTCTTTAAGTTCACTATTTACTATTTCTTTTAACAACAACCCATAGTTGGCAGGTCCTCGGTTATATATATATTTATTTTTATACATTTTTATGTTTTTAGAATACATAACAGCAACACCTGCTCCATTGTTTTTAAAAGTGTTGTTAATATATACATCGTTATCTGAGAACATAAAATGAAGACCGTATCTTAAGTTTTTTTCAGAAAAGTTGTTTTCAATTTTACTATCAAGGACGAATTCAAAGTATATCCCATCTCTATGTCCTTTTACATAATTATTAAAAACGTAAATATTTTTCGAATTCCAAATGTGAATTCCATTTCCAGAAGATCCTTCTGATTTTGCTTGACCTATAATCCTATTTCCTATTAATTTACAATTGTATACACTTGCAAGATACAAAGCAAAAAAATTGTTATAGAATTTATTGTTAGAAATTTCACAATTCCCACTTTCTTCGATCTTCAATCCTGCAATATCATCCACATAACTCATCCCTGAATTTCTAATATCAAAACCTATTATTTTAAAACCGTATACATTTTTAACTGTTATATTTTGATACTTTAATTCTCCATCTATTATTGGATAATCTTCTCCTATTAAAGAAACAGGTTTGTCTAATAATATCTTTTCTTTATAGATACCTTTTTTTACTATTACTTTATCTCCCGGCATAGAAACATCTATTGCATATTGTATACTATCTGTATCACACCCAGATTTACAGACAGTAATCTCATTTCCATATCCTAACATAACCAAAATACAAAAAACAATCAAAGTTAGATTATACCTATACATAACCTTTCTCTATATAAATTTAATGCATATGTAAATGCATATTGCTAAACCTTGGTATATAATCTGTTTGAATTACAACCAAAAGTCCTTCCCAATCATATATTTTACCACCTTTTTCTTTTTGCATCTTTTGTGCATCGTCTAAGGATTTGTATGCTGAAACATTAAGTCCCATAGGACTTCTAAGGTTATCACTTATTAAATAGTAAGCCTTTTCTGCTTCTAAAAATTCATTAGGATTAAGATAGTTTGGAACATATACATGTTTAATACTGTCTTTTTTTGCCAAGTAATCTGCTCCTGCACATTCTATAGAGTCATACTTATAAATTTTACCAGTTTTGGTTATTGTTTCAGCAGCAAATTTTATATCTGTTATTACCATTTTACAGTATTCACATACATCTTTACCCGGAATTACAGGCTCAGGACCTCTTTGTGAGCATGAAAATAGCAGGATAAAATTCATAAAAAAGGCAAATATAAGAACCTTCTTCATTTTTTTCTACCTTCTCTAAAATATAGAAATACAGAGATCCAACCAAGTATTATAGCAATACCAAGTAAAATACCACCAATGTGAGGATAAGAGTAAATATCAAAATTTAAAAAAGGTTTATGTCCGATAAAGGCTGGCTGAAAAGGTTCAACTTTTATAGGCGCGGAAGGGTCCAAATTATGTCCATAATTATACTCCCATATATAAAAATCTACCAAACCAGCAATTCCAAGTATCGTGGTTGTTAATGTCCACATTAAAGCAACAAATTTTTTGTTAATTAAGACAGTTACAAAAGCAAAAAAGATTAAAAATGCACCTATGTATGGCATTATTTTCAATTCCGGAATCAAATTCTCGTCTATGATTGCCATACCTATATAATGATTTAAATCGTTGATAATTTCAATATCATGTTCATGTAATCCACCAATTTTATTTATATAAATAAGCATTCCTAAACCTTCAGGATACTGAGGTGCATAAAATTTTATTATCCATAAAGGAAAAAAATAAACTCCTATAAGTAAGAAACCTGCCAATCCAATCAATATTCTTTTAATCATTTTTAATCCTCCTTGGTTAGTATATATTAACCTAAAATAAAAAAAAAGAAGGGGAAAATTCCCCTTCTTAGATAATTTACTTTCCAGTTGAATATTTTATCTCAGGATTTGTTCCAGCTGGAGATACTCTCACATAGCCTTGCATTTCTTGGTGTAAAGCAGAACAGAAGTCAGTACAGTAGAATGGATATACGCCTGGTTTTTTAGGCTCCCATACCAATGTTTGAGTTTGCCCTGGTTTAACAAGTAATTCTGCGTTATTATTTCCAAGAATAGCAAAACCGTGAGGTATATCCCAATCTTGCTCTAAATTTGTAATATGGAAGTAAACTTTATCTCCAACTTTTACACCTTCTATGTTGTCGGGAGTGAAGTGAGATCTTATCATTGTTAAGTAAACATGAACTTCGTTAGGTCCTTTCCTTACAACTTTTGCATCAGCTTCAGATTTAACTGCTTCTGGGTGTGCATTTGTCTTCAAGTCATAAATTTTTAAAGATCTATTTTTAACTAAATCAGCAGCTATACCTTGAGCATAGTGAGGTTCGCCTATTGTAGGGAAATCAAGGAGCATTTTCATTTTATCTCCACTAATATCAATCAATTGGGCTGATTGGTTTAATTCCGGACCAGTTGGTAAATACCTATCTTTAGTTATTTTATTCATAGCAAGAAGGTATTTACCCCATGGCTTAGCTGAATCTCCACCCGGGATCATTAAATGGCCTATTGAGTAGTAAACAGGTATTCTATCAACCACTTTACAAGCTTTATAGTCGGTTTTAATTACTTCAGATGATACGAAACAAGATGTATAAGCATATCCTTTTCCGTCAAATTCGGTATGTAATGGACCAAGACATGGTTTTGGAACCTCACAATAATTAACAGCTTCATACTTTATAACAGGAATACCATCCACTTCTTTTTCAAACTGTTTATTTTCTATTGCTTTTAACATTTTAGAGAATGAATGAATTGGTAAAACTGTTGCAAGTTTACCACCACCTATTATATATTCTCCGGTTGGATCTACATCAACACCGTGTGGAGATTTAGGAGTAGGCAGGTAATATATAGATCCAGGACAATCTTGTGGAGTTAGCATTTTAACAGATTTAAGTACTTCGGATTTAGCCATATGTTTTGTATGGTCATAAATGTTATGATAATATTCAGCAGGAAAATCTTTTCCTTTTCCTTCTGCAACACACTGTTCAAGTTTTTTCCAGTTAACTGCAGCAATATAATCTTTATCATTTTTAGAAGCGTTTATTTCAAGTAACGTATGTGCCTGTTCTGTATTATAGGATGTAAAGAAACACCAATCATGGGAAGGTCCTTTACCACAGTGTGCAAGGTCATAGTTATATCCCGGTACAAGAAGTTGGAAAGCCAAACTCATATGTCCCTCTTTTGGATCTACTTTTATAAAAGAGATAGTTCCTTTAAAATTTTCTGCATAAGATGCTATAGAAACATCTTTTTGAGATATTGGAACACTAAAACGAGTTGATGCTGTTATATATTCTGTATTTTCTGTCGTAAAGGATGAGGCATGATTACCACCTGAATTAGGTATTTCTATAATTTCTTCAGTTTCAAAAGTATCTAAAGAAATTCTTGCAATTCTTGGGGTGTTATTCGCGTTGATAAAAACCCATCTACCATCGGGAGCACCGTTAGTTTGAGACAATTCTGGATGGTGAGAATCATCCCATGGAACAAATCCCCAAGATGTCATAAGCATAGGCTTTGTTTCTTCTGAATATCCATATCCATTTTCAGGAAACTGTGAAAAAACCGGTATAATTTTTAATAACCTACCAGAAGGTAATCCATAAACTGTAAGCTGTCCAGAAAAACCCCCAGAAACAAATGCGTAAAATTCATCATACTGACCTGGCGGTACATAAACCTTTCTTGCTGCATCTTCTGCACCTGCTCCGGACTGCACCTGTTCCTTTTTTGGACAACCAAAAAGGAATAAAGAGGAGAGGGCTAATATCCCACCTCCTAAAATCAATTTCTTCATGGCACATAAACCTCCTAATGTTAATAGTTAGTATCAATTTACTTTTATAAAAGCAAATTTACCTTGATTTATGTCAAAAATCATAGATTTTATTCAACATTAAATTATTGAAAAATATATATTTTAAATTCATGTTAATTTAACATAACGATAATAATCTTAGGAATCCTTAGTATTACAGTATTTAAAAATGTTATTTATGAGTTAAAAAGTGAATTTCCCACCATAAGGTGGGAGATAAGGATATTATTTTGACTGTTGGTCAATCGATCTTAAATACTCAAGAACTGCTCTTGCTTCTTGCTCTGTAAGGTTTTGAGGTGTCATTTGGGTTAAGTATGTTTCATATAGTGCTTTTGCAACAGGATCTTTTTGAGTCATCTCAACAGGATTAAGGATCATATTCATTATCCATTCTGGTTTCATTGCTAAGGTGACTCCTCTAAGTGCTGGTCCTACATAATTTTCATCGATTTTATGGCACATACTACACTTCATTTTAAATATTTCTTCGCCTTTTTTAACCATCTCTTTGTCTATGGAGGTACTTATTTCAACTTTTTTGATTGGACCAATTCCTATATCCGATGTTGGTGGTTGTGTTTGTGAAGTAGGAGATGTAGAGGGTTGAGATGTTTGTGTTTGTGAAGGTTTTTCGGGTTCTTTTGGTTGTGTTGTTTCTTCTTTCTTTTGGCACGAAAGGAACAAGATAGATGAACATAAAGCACTAATAAGAATTTTTTTCATAGTATACCTCCTGCAAATAATTTTTCAGTGATGATGCATCTTATGTTGGAATCTTGGCAAAAAACCCTCTTTTATTGCGTTTTGTAATTCTTCCCAATTCATTATTTTACCACCATACTCTTTTTGCATTTTCAATGCATCTTCTTTTGTTTTATATGCTGATATATTCATCCCCATTGGGGTTTTTAATTTTTCACTTTGAAGATATACAGCATCTTTAGCATCTAAAAACTCAGAAGGATTTAGATAATTTGGCACTTTCAACTGTTTTATAGTGTCTTTATTTTGAATATAATAGCCTACTGCACATTCAATGGTACAGAATGTTAATTTTTTCCCATCAGCAGTTATTGCCAAACTTCCAACTTTTCCATTTTTTACAGGCATAGAACAAAAGCTACATTTGTCTTTTCCATAGTCAATTAGGATTTTTTCTCCCGCAAAACTTCCTATAACGATGAACATTAAAATTAAGATTAAACTTTTTAGAGTTTTCATGTTTCTCCTCCTGTGAAATAAATTTTAAACTAACTTTAATTCATATAAACTGTTTTTTCATTGATTAATGTCAATTTCCTCTAATTCCTCTTTGATGAATTCGTAAAGTAGTTTTCTATCTATAAATGTTTTGTTTTTTATAATTCCTCTGTCTTTAAACTCTTTTAGCGTTCGAGACAAAGTTTCAGGTGTTAATCCAAGAATTGATGCCAGTTTACTTTTATTAAGTTTTGAGTAAATATCTCCATGACCTATAAGAAATCTAGCAATTTTAATTTTTGCATTTTTCAAAGATTTTTCCTCTGTATAAGAGTAAACGTACTTGATTTCATTAGACATTATTTTTATAATATTTATTAGATTTTTAACGTCATTCATAAATACTTTCCTAAATTGAGAATCTTCTATTACTAAAACTTTACCTTTAGTTTCAAATCTGGCCGAAACATTATACGGAATATTTAAAAAATTACAATATTCCCCTACAAATGAAATTGGTAAAAGATAGTTTACAACTATTTCTTTTCCATCAAACCTTAATTTATGCAGGCTAACCAAACCTTCTAAAAGTATGTAAACATTGATAGAATTGTCGTTTTCCCTAAAAATAACCTCGTTTTTTTCAAAGATTTTTATGTTTCCTATAGTTTTTGCTTTGTCTAAAAATTCATTAATGATTTCCATCATAAAATTATTTTAACATATAAGTTAATATTTTTGGTTAATTTATATTAATACAAATTAATTTCAAGAGGACGGTTTGATAGTTAAAATTTTAAGGTCTGATGGAAACGTAAAGAAAACATTCAATTATGAAATAACAAATATAGAAAAAAGAACAACAATTTTAGAGGTTTTAGATTACATAAAAAACTACTTAGACACAAGTCTATCTTACAGGTCTCAATGTAGGGCTTCTATATGTGGAACTTGTGCTGTAAAAGTAAACGGTAAGCCTGTTTTGGCATGTAAAACAAAAGCTTTAGATTTAGCAGAAAATAACACTTTACAGATAGAACCTGTTGATAACATGGCAATTATTAAAGACTTGGTTGTAGACCAAGACGAGTACCTAAACAAACTAAAAAAAGCAAAAGCGTGGTTAGAGCCTAAAGATAACTTTGAAAAAGTATATCCAGAAGATTTATCTTTGTTTGAAAAAGAGACAGACTGTATCCTGTGTGGAATATGCTACAGCGTTTGCCCTGCATTTCAAAATGATAAAAATTTTGGTGGACCTATTAACTTTGTAAAAATTTTTAGATTTTGGAAAGATAAAAATGATGCTCTTGGCGACATTAGAATTGAGATTGCAAAAGAAAACAACATTACTTCCTGCATACACTGTAAGTACTGTACTTTTTCCTGCCCAAAAGAAATTCCAGTAGAATCAGACATAATGCAGATAGAGTTTTTTGGAAAACAAAAAGGGATTATACAATCACAAGATAACTTCGGATTTAACTTTGGTTTTTAATCGGAAATGTTATACCTTTTTTTATAAAGCATTATAAAAGCATCTATTATCGCGACTATAACAGGAGCTATAAATATTCCTAAAAACCCAAACGCCTTTAAGCCACCTAATATAGCGAAAAACAAAATCATAGGATGAATATCTATCTTACTTCCTACAACTATAGGTCTTATAATGTTATCAACTGTGCTTATCACAAAAGTTCCATATAAGAAAAATAATAATCCTGTAATAAAGCTTTTAGTAGTAAAAAGGTAAATTGAAACAGGAATCCATACTAAAGAAGCTCCTCCAAAAGGTATAAAAGCAGCCAAGAATGTGATAAAAGCAATTATTATTGCGTAATCTACTCCAGCTACTATTAAACCTACTAACGTCGCAACAGCCTGAGCTACTGCAACAAAAACACTTCCTAAGATAACAGCCTGAACTGCTAAGTAAGAATTTTTAAACAGATAATCCTTTTCTTCTTTATCCAATGGTATTACGGAATAAACCAACTTGTAGAGCTTCTCACCGTCTTTAAAAAGAAAGAAAATGTTTAAAATCAAAATAAAAATACCTATGGAAAACAATACTAAGTTTGTTAAAAATCCTTTTGCAATATCAAAAAATGTAGAAGCAAAACCTTTTAGATAATTTATAAAATTTTCGTATAGATTACTATTTACCTTATTAACTAATTCATTTTGAACTTTTAAATATAAATCGTATAAATATGGCACAGATTTTAACTTTTCAACAAAATAGTTTAAATTGGATATATACTCAGATACCAATGGGTATAAGTCTATTATCTCTTTTGTCAAGAAAAACACAATCAAGCTTAAAGGTAGAAGTATAAAAGTTAAAATTATTAAAGTTGATATCAAAGAAGATAAAATATCATTTTTCACCTTCGATTTAATTTTAAGATGAAATGGATAGAAGATTACCACAAAAAGAAGAGATACAAGTATTAATCCTACAAAAGGACTAAATATAATATAACCTAAAAAAAGAAAAAGAAGAAAGGAAATAATAAAAAATATATTTCCTAACTTCTCATAATTAGAAAACAATCAATCTCCTTTTTATTATTCTTCTCCTTTCTTTAAAGCTCCACCAACAAAAGCAATAATACCTGTTAAGATTGTAAAAGCTGTCATAATGATAAACGCTAACCAAGCTTCCATCACACACACCTCCTTGAATATTTACTCAAAATTATAATTCATAATTACTTTTTAAGCAACATTTTTCATAAAATTTAAAGCTTCTTCTACACTTATACCTTCGTGAACTATTTTAGCCAACACAGAAGTTATTAAAGGTACGTTGTCATGCTGGAATATGTTTCTTCCTATAGATAGTCCTGCACATCCAGCTACTACAACAGCATCGTAAACCATTTTTAAAAGAGCTTCATCAGAATCTACTTTAGGACCTCCAGCTATCACAACTGGAACAGGGCATCCTTCCACAACCTCTCTAAAAGATTCAGGGTCTCCTGTGTAAGGAACTTTTACTATGTCAGCTCCCAGCTCTGCTGCTATTCTTGCTATATGAGCTATTGCTTTAGGGTCATAAGGGTTTTTTACTTCTGGACCTCTATAGTACATCATAGCAAGAAGAGGCATCTGCCATTCAAGGCATTTTTTAGATACTTCTCCAAAATCTTTTAACATCTGTTTTTCATCTTCAGCACCTATGTTTACATGTATAGAAACTCCATCAGCTCCTAACTTTATAGCTTCTTCTACAGTGCATACTAAGACTTTATCATTTTTTCTTAAGGATAAATCAGTAGATGCAGACATGTGGATGATAAGACCTAAATCTTTACCTTTACCTCTGTGTCCTGCTTCTACCATACCTTTATGTAGTATTATTGCATTTGCACCACCTTCTGCTATCTTTTGAACTGTTTCTTTTAAGTTTACAATTCCTTTCATTGGACCAGAGCTAACACCATGGTCCATAGGAACTAAAACAGTTTTTCCTGTATCTCTATTTATAAGTCTTTCTAATCTAACTCTCTTACCTATGGACATTTATTCCTCCATGTATGATTTTTTTATTATTATACACTACTTTGAGAGTTTTCTTGTTGATTTGCTAAATTCTTGCTTTGCATTAAAACTTGCTTTTCTTTTTCACAGTTTTGAAGCTGTTTGTTTAGTTTACTTATTTCCATTTTAAACTTAATCCAGTCTCCTATTGTTAAAGTTAAGGCAAATATTGCACCTATAACAGCACTAAAAATAATAACTATAGATAAAGGCATAGGGACGGTTTGGTATCCTGGAATAAGGTTAACACTTACAGAAGTAGTATTCATCGCCACAAAATACGCCACCAACAATAAAATAATCAGCCATATAACGAATCTTATCTTACTCAACATTTTTTAACCCTTCTTTTAATTTGTAATAAATTTCTTTTAAATCTTGTGATATAACTCTAACTTCCCCTAAAACTGGCATAAAGTTTGTGTCTCCGTTCCATCTTGGGACTATGTGATTGTGAATGTGGGTCTCAAGACCTGCTCCTGCTGACCTTCCTATATTATAACCAATGTTAAAACCATCTGGATTAAGTACTTTTTTAAGCAGTTTTACCATTTTTTGAGTTAGCAAAGATATTTCACACATAGTCTCTTTATCTATTTGCGTAAAATCTCCTATATGGTCGTTTGGACATACCATCAAATGCCCTGCATTGTAAGGAAAAAGGTTCATTATAACAAAGGCATTTTTTCCTCTGTAAAGCACAAGATTTTTTTCATCGTCATTTTCTTTAAAAGCTCTACAGAGAAAACATTCATCAGATTTACTAAGACCTTCTATGTACTGAGACCTCCAAGGAGAATACAGCCTTTCCATCTCATAAACCTCCGTTTCATATACAAATTTTTACATTTTGTATGTTTTTAAACTATCTTGTATGGTATAAATTATAACAACAAAAATAAGAGGTAAGCAATGAAAAAGATAGGTGTAATTTTACTCAATATGGGTGGTCCTGATAGCTTAGATGCTATACAGCCATTCTTATACAATCTATTTTCCGACCACGACATTATACAGATACCAAAACCAATACAAAAACCAGTTGCTTTTTTAATATCAAAGATAAGGTCAAAAAAGACAAAAAAATACTATGAAATAATAGGAGGAAAATCTCCTCAAAAGGAACAAACCTTACAGCAAGCTTCAGCTTTACAGGAAGCTCTTGGAGAAGATTACAAGGTAGTTGTTGCAATGAGATATTGGCATCCGTTTACACACGAAGCATTGGAAGAATTATTTAAGTATGATTTAGAGAAAATGATACTGCTACCTCTATACCCTCAATACAGCAGGACAACCACTGGTTCATCTTTTAATGAGTTTGACAGACAGATAAAAAAGTATATAAAAGCAGGAAAATACACCGTCTTATCAACATTAAAAGGTGTAAAAAACTCTTACTACTACCCTTCAAACATTCCCATCAAAAAAATTAACTGTTATTACAACAATCCAGAATATATAAATGCTATGGTAGAAAATATAAAAGAAAATCTGCCAAAAGATTATCAAAAATATTACTTTCTATTTAGTGCCCACAGCCTTCCAGAAAAGATAATTTTAGATGGAGACCCATACAAACATCAGACAGAAGAAACTGTAAAGCTGATAATGGAAAACTTTAAAGGGGTTAGCTACTCTCTGGCGTATCAGTCTAAAGTTGGACCAGTAAAGTGGTTAGAGCCTTTTACAGACCAAGAAATAGAAAGGTTAGCAAAAGAAGGAGTAAAAAATTTAGTTGTAATACCTGTAAGCTTTGTTTCCGAACATTCTGAAACGCTGTATGAACTTGATTATCAGTACGGCAACCTTGCCAAAGAATTAGGCATAGAAAACTATATAAGAATTCCAACCCTAAAAACCCACCCTAAATTTATACAAACATTAAAAAATTTAGTTTTACAGTGTGGTTAAAAACTAAATATTAAACTAATACGATGTTATAAAAGTTTATAAATAGTATTTTTAGTAAATTATGAAAAACAAGTGCAAGTTCTTAAAAATTTTAATATAATATTTATTCATTAAAATGAAAAAATGAACTATGGGAGGTTAAAAAAATGTTAAAAGGATTCAAAGAGTTCATTATGCGTGGGAATGTTCTGGACTTGGCAGTAGCAGTAATTATAGGTGCAGCTTTCAACAAAATTGTTGAATCGATGGTTGCAGACGTTTTAACTCCATTAATAGGAGCTTTATTTGGAGCTCCAGACTTTTCAGCAATCAAATTAGGACCGATAGCGTTAGGTAAATTCATCAACGCAGTAGTTAACTTTCTAATCGTAGCAGGAGCAATATACTTCTTTGTAGTAGTTCCTATGAATGCTATTAAACAAAGAAGAGAGAAAGAACAAGAACAAACACCTCCTCCACCACCTGAGCCATCAGAAGAAGTAAAGCTTTTAAGAGAAATATTAGAAGAATTAAGAAAGAAATAAAAAGGAATAATATATCCAAGTTTTTTTATACAGGTTGTTACCCACTAAAACGGGTAGCAACTTTATTTTTTAATCCTTAGTTCTTTATCTAAAAACTACTTGGGTTTATTTCTATTATTACCCTAACATTTGACTTATTAAGTGTTTTTTCATAAAAATCTTTAAATACTTTTTTATCCTCTTCAGTTTTGTACTCAAATACGTACATAAGATAATTGTCTAAAACTACTTTTTTGATAATTTTTAACCCTTTAAAAAACTCTTCTACATAATTAGAAAATAATGAGCTTTTTAAATTTTTTGTAAATATTTCTAATTTTATAGTTTTTATAAACGGAGGAAGATTCAGTTTTTTTCTTTTCCTCAACTCCCAAGTCAAAAATTTATAAATATCAAAGTTAAAATTCTTTATTTCCTTCTCTTGATTTGTAATTATAACGTAATTTTTTTCACAAACTGTTATAGGAAGCATTACTTTTTTGAAAAATTCATATTCTGACCTAAAATCTGGAAAATCTAATACAAAATCTGGGTAAACATTTATAACTGTCTCAAACTTTCCTATCGTTAAAGTTTTCAGTTCTAAACTGCTGATTACCTTAAACTTATTCCATAAGTTAGCTGGAAGAGATTTTTTTAAATAAAGTTCTACTTTTTCTTTTCCAAATCCTGTTTCTGTAGTCTTAAAATCACACTCAGGACATAAAGAAAAATACTCATACCTTGCTTTACATCTGCCACATTCTAAGTATTTCTTTCCATCTTTTAGATGAACATTTAGGTGATAACCACATTTTTGACAAACAGCTTGCCAGCCACATCTTTCACATACAAGTAAACTTGAATAGTAGCTTTTATTTGCCACAATTAGACAGCTTCTGCTTTTTGTAATAAAGTCTTTTATTATGTATAAATCGTTATTTATATTTTTATGAGGTATAGTTTGAATATTAAGTGGATTTATTTGGGGTTTCTTATTTAAATGTAAAATCTGCTTTTTTTGTAAAGATAAAAAGCTTTCTATTGATGGAGTAGAAGATGCAAATATAATTGGAATTTTTTTCTCTTTATTAATATAATAGGCAACTCTTTTGATGTCTATTTTAGGCGTTCTTTTGGTTTTGTAGACTTTTGACTCTTCCTCCTCTATGATTAAGACTTTCAAGTTTTTTACAGGTACAAGTGCAGATGAAACGGTTCCTATAAGAATAACATTTTCTTCCATAGCTCTTTTCCATATCTGCCACTGGATAGAAGGAGAGATTGAGTCATTATAAACAAAAACATTCTTAAAACTCTTAAAAAGAACTTTATAATAAATATTACAAAGCTCAACAGAAGGAAGTATTATATGAATACTACCATTTTTTATTTTATGTGCCAGCTGTAAATAGTAGTTCAACCTTTTTTCTGGATAGAATTCATCAAAAAGATAGATTTTGTCTTTTAGTATGTTAATCCCATCATAAACTTCTTTGTATTCAGAAAAGACAAAAGAATCTTTTACTATACTCAAACCTTCTTTTACTTCAATATATCCTTTATCCATCAAAGATTTTATAGTTTTTTTATCAAATCCTAACTCTCTAAGTTCTTCATAGGTTAGATAGTCATTTTCAGAGAGTAATTCTAACAACTCTTTTTGTTTTAAACTTAATTTTTTTACTTCAAAATCTTCTTTTAAGAAAAAAACTTTTCCGATAAAAGGGTCTTTTATATTTTTTTCTCTTATTTTATTTGGTACAAAATAATCAACTGTTAAACCTATCGGTGAAATATAGAATTGTGAGATATCTTTTATTATGTTTATCTCTTTTTCTGTAAAAACTTTATCTTCTACAGAGAAAACATTTTTTATTTGAGGTAAATCAGAGCGACTTTTTACATCTAAAATTATTCCGTAATGTTTTTTTGATTTAAAAGGGACTTTTACTTTTCTGCCTATAAGGTCTGTTTTATTTAAGTGTAAAGGTATTTTGTAAATAAAAGCATTAAAAATAGGGACTGGGACTGCAACTTCTACAAAAATTTCTTCCAAGATTTCTCTACTGAATCTCTTCAATAATAAAGTTTGTGTTTGTGTATATACAGATTTCTCCAGCTATCTTCATAGCTTCTTCTACTATCTTCCTTGCGTCTAAATCTGTATTTCTATACAGTGCAAGTGCTGCAGACCTTGCATAATCTCCTCCAGACCCAATAGCCAAAACTGGTTCATCTGGCTCTATAATGTCTCCGTTTCCTGATAAAAGCAGTATATTTTCTTTGTCAGCTGCAATCATAACAGCTTCTAACCTTCGTAAGTATTTATCAAGTCTCCAATCCTTTGCAAGTTCTACAGAAGCTCTTATAAGATTACCTCTGTGTTTGTTTAACTTTTCTTCTAACCTTTCCATAAGTGCTAATCCATCTGCAGCACTACCTGCAAATCCTACAACTACTCTTCCTTCGTTTAATTTTCTGACTTTTTTAGCTGTTTGTTTCATTACAGAAGAGCCGAGTGTAACCTGTCCATCTCCTGCCATAACGGTTTTACCATTTCTGCGGACAACCAATATAGTTGTACTTCTAATTTTTTCCATCTTTTTCCTTTATAATTTTTGCTATAGGGTCTTCTTTTTTTGAATTTTCAGAAATATACTCTTGAATACTTTCCATTGAATCTTGCGTAATTAACTCTTTCATGTTTGCAGGTATCCTTTTAGCAAACAAAAATCTTCTTATATAGTAGTCTTGATTTATATCTGCAACTTCAACTCTTCTTCCTCTTGATGAAGCGTGAATCATTTTTCCATTACCTATATATATACCTACGTGGGAAGGATAACTAGCATATGTCGCAAAAAATAAAAGGTCTCCCGGTTTTAGGTTCTCTCTTCTCACAAAGTATCCATATAGTGCTTGCTCCCTTGCAGTTCTTGGCATTTTGTAGCCTGCAAGCTCAAAAACGTGCTGAACAAATGAAGAGCAATCTATACCATCTATACTATTTCCACCAAAACTGTATTTAGTACCTAACAATCCTATTGCGTACTTGTATATATCTTTGTTTGGTTCTAAATCATCTCCGTAAACTCTTGGTCCATAAGAGTAAGAAACTTTTCTAACTTTTAAATCCAATTTTGAATGTTTTGAATGTTTTGAGATATTATGTGACTTTTTATAACTTACACTTTTAGTGTGCTTTTTTCCTGTTTTTTTTGTTTTAGCTTCTGCAACCGATGGTACTATTAGTATTGCAGAAGTCAGGAAAATACCTATAATTTTTCTTAATGCTTTCATCTGCTTCCCCCTATTCTTTCTACCTCTCAAAAATTATAACACTCTATTTTCGGTTTGTAAACTTTTTTACTTTAAATTATAATAAAACTATTAAAATCCCGGAGTTAATTAAAATAATGGTAATGCTACCTATATATAAAAAACTTAAAATATTTTCTAAACAAAGTGAAGAAGCTAAATATTTTTCCAAAAATTTAAACGATTGGCTCATAAAAAAAGGAATAGAATCTCAAATAATAGAGAATGTTCAAGATTTAGAAAAAGAAGAGATTAAAGATATAGATGCATTAATAGTTGTAGGTGGAGATGGTTCTCTTTTAATAGCGTCAAGAAGAGTAGCCAAGTATGGTATTCCACTGATAGGAATAAATCTTGGAAGATTAGGTTTTTTAACTGAGATAAATAAAGAAGAAGCTTACGAAAAATTAGAGGAGCTTTTCTCTAAACCTTTATGTGTATCAAAAAGAATGATGCTTAGAGCAACATTAAAAAGAAACGGTAAAGAAATTTTAACAGCTGATGTACTGAATGATGTTGTTGTAAATAAAGCAATTTTAGCAAGGATTGTAGATGTAGCAGTTTACGTAGGAGATAGATATATAACAACCTATAACGGCGATGGTATTATAGTAGCTACGCCAAATGGTTCTACTGCTTACGCTCTTTCTGCAGGAGGTCCAATCGTATATCCTCCTTTGGAAGTGTTTGTTTTAGTACCTATATGTCCACATACTTTAACAGATAGACCTATTATACTACCAACAACAGAGCCAATTACAATAAAAATAGTATCCGAAGAAAAAGACGCTTGGCTTACATTAGACGGTCAGGAAGGAACACAACTTTTTTACGGTGATGAAATAATAGTAAAACAATCTCCGTACTATACTTTCATAGTTAGAACTCCTTACAAAAATTACTTTGACATACTAAGAGAGAAGCTAAATTGGAAATAAGAGTTGGAATAGGATACGACTTACACAAACTTGAAGAAGGAAGAAAGTTAATAATAGCAGGTGTAGAGATTCCCTCTGATAAAGGATTTTTAGCCCATTCCGATGGTGATATATTTTTCCATGCTTTAACAGATGCTCTGTTAGGTGCTATCGGTTATGGTGATATAGGACAGCTATTCCCTGACAGTGATGAAAAGTTTAAAAATGCTCCAAGTGAGATATTTTTAAGAGAAGCAAAGAGGATTATTGATGATAAAAAATATAAAATTGTTAATATAGATGGCGTTATAATAATAGAAAAACCAAAATTATTGCCTTACAGAGAAAAAATGATAGAAAATACAGCAAAAATACTACAAATCGAAAAAGAGAGAATATTTTTAAAAGCAAAGACTAACGAAAAGATGGACAGTATAGGAAGACGAGAGTCAGCTGCTTGTTATGTTGTGGTATTATTAAAAAAGGAGGATTAATATTATGAAAGATATAAACTTAGATACAACAGTTGAGCAAGTTTTAAGGAAGTATCCATTTACAAGAAGATTTTTTGAATCTAAAAATATGTACTGTAATATATGTGCGTGTAAACCTCACGAAAGACTGCAGATAGCTGCAATAAACTACGGTCATGACCCAAAACAATTTGTAGAGGAGTTAAAGCAGTTTATAGCAGAGTATGGAAAACAACAATCCAGCTAAAAATCTTATAGAAAAACTTATAAATGCAGACGATACCTATTTAAGTAGAGTAAAAAATTTAAGTGATACTCTAACTACACTGTTAAAAGGGAAAGTTCCTGAGGGTATAATTCAAGACTTACATTTCTTAGACAGTATGAACCCAACTAAAAAAAGAAATTTTTTAAGAATAATACTCTCTCATCTAAACTCTCAACCTTATAAGGAAGTTAAACCCACGGAAACAGAAGAAAAACCTAAAAATAGATTTACAATTTTTGACCTTGAAAAGTATCAGATAGAAAACCTCTCATCTCTCACAACTTTAGAAAAAAAATCTTTTAAAAAAATCATGTTAAAAAATGTTTACCAAGCTCTTTACAACTTTCCTGAAAAGTATGAAGACAGAAGAGTTAAAAAAATACTTAAAGTTAAAGATGGAGAGACAGGGACGTTTTACGCACAGGTAGAAGATATAAAAAGAGTAAACAGAGGAAAGCTGAAAGTTGAAGTTATTTTAAAACAAGACAATGTCTCATTTTCTGCTTTGTTTTTCTACGACAAACCATACCTTTACACATATTTTAGAAAAGGCAAAACTGTAAAACTTTTTGGAAAAGTGAATGTCTATAAAAAAACATACTCTTTAGTTCAGCCAGAATTGCTTGAAGTAAAAGAAGACTCTATAGATACTATAGCTCCTGTTTATTCACTTCGTGGAGACAGCTCCATAAAAACTACAGGACAGACTATAAATCATCTAAGAAGAGGAATATTTAAGATAGTAGAAAAGTTTTCAGACGTAAAAGATTTCATTCCTTCTTATATCTTAGAAAAATATGGATTTCCACCTCTATCAAAAGCGTTAAAATTTGTCCACCATCCAGATGAAAACGCTGACGTTGACGATTTAAACAACTTTCAGGATATACACCAAAAAAGACTTATATTTGATGAGTTATTTTTACTGCAACTTGCACAAAAATACAGAAAAGCTCTTCTACAAAGACACCCATCTTATAGTATAAAGGTAAAAGAAAATTTTCTTCAAGAGGTAGAAAAAAACCTTCCTTTCCAGCTTACAAACGCTCAAAGAAGAACGATAAAAGAGATTTTATCGGATTTAGAAAAAGACATACCAATGAACAGAATGATTCTGGGAGACGTTGGAAGTGGGAAAACAGTTGTAGCTGCAATAGCATCTTTGGCAGCTGCCTTAAATAATTACCAATCAGCAGTAATGGCACCAACAGAAATACTTGCACAGCAACACTATAACAACTTTAAAAACTTCTTAAAACCTTTCTTAAAAGACTATGAAATAGCACTTTTAACAGGTAGTCTCTCTTCATCGGAAAAAAAGAAGATATACAAAGCTGTAGAAAGTGGTATAGTAAAAGTAGTTATTGGAACTCACGCATTACTTGAAGAAAAACTTAAATTTAAAGATTTAGCTTTAGTAGTAGTTGACGAACAGCATAGATTTGGAGTAGAGCAAAGAAAGTCTTTAATAGAAAGGTCAGAGAAAAAACCTCACGTAATGGTTATGACGGCTACACCAATACCAAGAACATTAGCCCTTGCATACTACGGAGACTTGGACATCTCTAAATTAGATGAACTACCAAAAGGTAGAAAACCTGTAAAAACAGTTATTCTTTTTGAAAGAGAAAGGGATAAACTTTACAGTGTTATAAAACAAGAGTTAGAAAAAGGAAGACAAGTATTTGTAGTCTATCCTTTAATCCAAGAGTCAGAAAAGACAGACTTAAAATCAGCTGAAGAAGGATTTAAACACTATCAAGAGGCTTTTCCAGATTATAAGGTGGTTTTACTACATGGTAAGATGAAACAGGAAGAAAAAGACAGAATAATGCAAGAGTTTAAAGAAGGAAAAGCTCATATACTTGTATCAACAACAGTTATAGAAGTAGGAGTTGACATACCAAACGCAACAGTAATGGTTATAGAAGAAGCTCACAGATTTGGACTTTCTCAAATTCACCAGTTAAGAGGTAGAATAGGAAGAGGACAGTATGAAGGATACTGTTTTTTAATGGCTCCAGATGAACTGTCTCAACCACAGCAAGACTCCTCAAAAGAAAAATCAAGACTAAAAGCGTTAGAGAGGTTGAAAATATTAGTTAAAACCAGTAATGGCTTTGAAATTGCAGAAAAAGATTTAGAGCTAAGAGGTGCAGGAGATATAGCGGGAACAAGACAGTCTGGAGAAAGTGCCTTTATGTTAGCAGATTTAAAAAGAGATGAAGAGTTATTAGAGATAGCTACAAAAGAAGCTCAAGAGATTATAAACCAAGACCCAACACTTAGTAAATATAAAGAGTTAAAAGATATAATTTACAAAATGTATGCTGATAGATTTGACTTGGTAAATATTGCATAGTTAAAACACAGAATCTATAATTAATTAAATCAATCAAATATCGGGGGGACAAATGGATAAAAGAAAAAAAGTAGAAACAATAGAAGAAACAGAGTTTGAAGAATCAGAAAAGCAGGAATATCACAAACCAGAACCAGATTTAGAAGCTGTATTTACAGGATCGGAAGCTCTAAAAAAAGCTCCTAAGATTTATGGTGTATCTACGGGGGTTGAAGGGTTAGATGATTTATTTTTTATTGTAACAAGTGAAGGAGGAAAAATCGTTAAGAAAACGTTAGGTGGCATTCCAGCTTACTCTGTAATGAATATTACAGGTGTATCAGATACAGGAAAATCTCTTATGGTAGAGCAATTTACAGTCCACCAAGCAAGTAAAGGAAATAAAGTTACATTTATAACAGTTGAATCTCCTGCTAACTTTGTAGTAGCTTCTTTAAAACTCAGAGCTTCTGCAATGGGATTAAACTTTGACGACTTTCAAGATAATATTATTCTAATAGATGCAGCTTCTTCTACTAAAATAAGAGAAAATGTTCCTGATTTACTTGCAACTCTTGCTTACGTTATCCAGCAGTATAAAGTAAAGTTTACAGTAATAGACTCAGTAACTGGACTTTTTGAAAACAAAGAGATGATGGCAAGAGCCATAGTAAGAAGATTGTTTAACTTTATGAAAAAATGGTATCAAACTGCTTTATTTGTGTCTCAAAAGAGAAGTGGACACGAAGAATTAACAGCAGAAGCTGCAGGTGGTTATGCGGTAGGACACATAGTAGATGGAACTATGGTATTGGCAAAAGAGCTGATAGACTCTCCATTTAAAGCAAAAATGTACAAAAAAGAGATAGGAGATATTGTAAGACTTTTTAGAATAGATGGTTGTAGAATGTCTGGACACGATACAAAAACACACTTTTTAGAAATAACACAAACAGGATTAGTAAAAATAAAACAACCTATAGGAGGTTGAAAAAATGGTCATTCAAATCACATCAATCCCAGAAAACACACAAGATGTAGAACACTTAGTAAGTAGAGTTTTTTTCAAATCAATTGACCTACTGGGAGGATTAAGTAAGTTAGCGGAGTTTAGAACGTTAACTTGGCTTCCATCATTGGCAAGAGCTTCTTATGTTATTGTTTTAAGAGAAGAGTATCTAAAAACAGAAGAAGAGATAGCAGAAAAAGTAGGGCTTACTAAAAACACTGTAAGAAACATACTCAGAGCAGACCCTACTTTAGCATTAGAAAAGATTAAAAAGTTGGAAGAGCTTGCTAAAGAAGAGCTTAAAGGAATGAAAGTTCACACTGCAGGTGGTATAACAAAACTTGCATACAAAATGATAAAAGAAGGTCAAGACGCAGAAACACTTGTTCACCACTGTCAAATTGTATCTACAGAAGTTGCACAAATATTAGATGTTCCATGGGCTTATATGGTACTAAAACATATAAAAGGTATAAAGTATCCAATAACTGAAGCTAATCAGTTATTAGAAAGATTAAAAGACGTAAAAATAAAAGGTCATGACGCAGCTGAAATTTTAAATAAACTACAGTATCCAATTAAAAATCCAGCTACACTTTTACACGAAATAAAGCAAGTATTAAGTAGTAAAGAAGAAGCTACTTACGGTATCTAAATAGATATCAAAATCAGCTTCTTAATCAATAATGGTGGGGTTTATATACCTCTGCCGATTTTTAATCTTAGTTAATCCAATCCTGTTTTATAACCCTAAGAACTTGATAATAAAAAACTTTAGGTATTTATTTTAAGCTTTCTTAATTTCACTATGGAAAATCATATATAGATATGCCTATATAATCTATGCCATGTCTATAATTGTCTATAATAATGTTAGAATTAAATACTTTACAGTTAGCAATTATTAACTTAAAATATTGTATGGAGGTTTAAAATGAAAACTGTTTGTATTTATCATAAAAACTGTACCGATGGAACTACAGCAGCTGCAATATTGCTGCTGAAATATCCTGATTGTAAAGCATTCCCATTAGACCACAACTATAGAGATGAAGAGTTTCAACCAATATTAGAAGAAGTAGATGAAAACACTACAGTTTATATAGTAGATTTTTCAATTAAACAACCATACTTTGAAAAGCTGATAAGTAAGGCAAAAGAAGTTATAAATATAGACCACCACATAAGCGCAAAAGATATGTTAGAAGAGTTTACTAAAAAATATAATAACTTTAAATTAGTTTTTGATAACGACAAATCAGGTGCATCTTTAACTTGGTATTATTTGTTTGGCAATGAACCACCACCTATTGTTAAGTATGTTGAAGATAAAGATATATGGAAATGGACTTTTGGAGATACAACAAAATACGTCAACGATTACCTATTTTTATATACCAATAAACCAGAAGAGTTAAAACAATTTTTTGACAAAGATGTAAACGAAATTACAGAAAAAGGTAAGATAATAAATCAATATACTACATACCTTATAGATAGCTTTGTAGAAAAATCAAAAGACCTTTATATACAAATTGGAAGTTATAAAGTAAGAGCTTACAACACAGGACTATTCCAATCAGAGATAGGGAACAAGTTAGCAACTTTACACGACCAAGCCGTCTGTCTGTTTTCTATTAACGGAGACTATGTAAAACTAAGTTTTAGAAGCCTAGACCACCATAATCCTTCTGCACTCGATTTAGCAAAAATGTTAAATGGTGGCGGGCACAGAAATGCAGCTGGAGCTTCTATAAATTTAAGAGAGTTTTGTAATATATTACTAATATAAAGTGAGGTGTAGTTATGCTTCAAGCAGGTGAAGACCTTTCAACAAAAGAAAAAATAATATTAGCAGGTGCAGAAATCATAATAAAGGAAGGAATAAGAAAGTTCACGGCCAAAAACATAGGAAATAAAGTTGGAATTACAGATGCAGCTATTTACAAGCATTTTACATCTTTAGATGAAATTATTATTGAAATTATAAACAGGTATATATCAAGATGTTCTCAAAGTGTAGATAGAGCAGTATCTATGAATCTGTCTACAGAAGAGACGTTAAAACAGGTTATGAGAGAGCATATAAAAGTCTTAGAAGAGACAAAAGGCGCTGTACCTGTTTTATGTTTTGAGTTTAGCCGTTCTGGAAATAAAAAATTCTTTGATATACTCCATGGATTTGTAGAAAGTTACAAAGAAAAATTATCTCAGATTATAGAAAAAGGTATAAAAGAAGGAATAGTAAGGGAAGATATAGACCCTAAAGAAACTGCAATGCTTTTTGTTGGTTTAATACAGGCAAAAGTATTTGCATACGTGATGGAAAACAGAGAAGGTCCAATAATAAGAAATCCAGAAGGCTTAATATCAGAGTTATTCTATGGAATTATGAAAAGATGATAGCAGTTGTCCAAAGAGTTTTGCATTCAAAAGTAGAAGTTGAAGGTAAAGTAGTAGGAGAGATTGGAAAAGGTTTAAATATACTTTTAGGCATTGGAAAAGAAGATGAAATCTTAGATATAAATAAACTTGTTGATAAAATTGTTAATTTAAGGATATTTGAAGATGAAAAAGGAAAGATGAATTTTTCACTACTTGATATAAAAGGAGAGATATTGGTTGTATCTCAATTTACACTCCTTGCAAACTTAAAAAAAGGCAGAAGACCGTCTTTTGAAAATGCAGCAGACCCAGAAAAAGCCAAATTTCTTTACCAAGAGTTTGTGAAAAAAATCTCAAAATTTGCACCTACAAAAACAGGAATATTTGCAACTGATATGAAAGTGTATATTTTAAACGATGGACCTGTCACATTTATACTTGATTCAAAACTACTTTAAACTTACCTTCTAAACCAAGGTTTTTTCTCACCCTTGGCTTCTCGAGGAGGGAATATACTTCTATACAAATTTTTCCAAAAAACTTTAGCCCGTGTGGATTTATAAGCCCAAATAGAAACAGACACAGATAGAACTATCCACAAAGGAATAAGAATTTTTATTAATAACTCCGTTGCCTGTTTTTCCATTTGATTAAAGGCAGATGGGTCAACCATAACTACTTCCACCCTTGCAGTTTTCTAATAAAAAGTATATCTTATTTTAAACTTTTTTCAAGGAGGGAAAACTGAAAAGGTTAAAGATAAACGTAATAAGCTTAGGATGTCCTAAAAATTTGGTAGATACAGAAAATATACTTGGAACATTAAATACCACAAATGTAGAGTTTACGCCAAGTAGTGAAGAAGCTGACGTAATACTTATAAACACCTGTGGTTTTATAGATGCAGCAAAAGAAGAGTCTATAAACACAATATTAGAAGCTGTATCCTTAAAAGAAAAATCAGACAAAAAGATAATAGTAACTGGTTGTCTAGTAGAAAGATACAAACAAGAGTTAGAAAAAGAGATTCCTGAAGTTGATGAGTTTATAGATTTAAAAAATCAGACAGTTATTCCACAGAAACTATCAATAGAAGTAAAACCTGAAAGTAAAAGAATTATATCAACACCAAAACATTTAGCATACTTAAAAATATCAGAAGGATGCGACCATACTTGCTCTTTCTGTGCTATTCCAAACATTAGAGGAAAGCATAAAAGCAGACCTATCCAAGACCTTGTAGAAGAAGCAAAATATTTAGCAGACCAAGGAGTAAAAGAGCTAAATGTAGTATCTCAAGATACAAGCTACTACGGAACGGATATTTATGGCAAACCTATGCTTTTTGAACTTTTAAGACAGATAGAAAAAATAGAAGGTATAAAATGGATAAGACTTTACTACCTTTATCCTACAACAGTTAACGAAGACTTTTTTAAATTCGTAAAAGACAGTCAAAAAGTTTTACCTTACATAGAGATGCCTATTCAACACACAGAAGACCACATTTTAAAAGATATGATGAGAGGTTATAGAAAGAAAAAACTTTATCAGATATTAGAATGGAAAGAAAAGTACACTTCAGATATGGCAGTAAGGAGCTCTGTAATAGTAGGTTATCCAATAGAAAAAGAAAAAGACTTTTTAAGTATGCTTGAGTTTCTAAAAGAGGCAAAGTTTGACTGGCTTGGAGTATTTACATATTCCCACGAAGAAAGAACGCCTGCGTATGAGAAACACAAAGATAAAATTTCTAAAAAAGAAAAGTTGAGAAGATTTAACGAAGTTGTTAAACTTCAAGAAGATATAACTTACGAAAAAAACCTTCAAACAGTTGGAAAAGAGTTTGAGGTAATTATTGATGGCTTTTCTGAAGAGTGGGAAACCTTGCCTATTGGAAGGTCATACAGGTCAGCTTACGATATAGATGGAATAATTTACATAGAAACTACTCAACCTTTAAAAACTGGTGATATAATAAAAGTCCAAATTAAAGAAGTAGCAGACAAATATGACTTAGTTGGAGTAGAGGTTTGAGGAAATTAAAAGATATAAGACCGTTAGAGTTTAAAGATGGATTTTTGTTTGTTATAAATCAACTGAAACTTCCCCATGAAATACAGTGGCTTAAACTCTCTAATTTAGAAGATTACGAAAAAGCTATAAAAGATATGATAGTAAGGGGAGCTCCACTTATAGGAATAGTAGGAGCCTACGGTTTTTATCAAGGTATAAAAGACGGTTTGCCTGCTCAAGAAGTCTATCAAAGACTAAAAAATACAAGACCCACAGCTGTAAATCTCTTCTGGGCTTTAGATAGAATTCTTAACTTTTATAATAAATACAAAGAAGATTCTGATATTTTACAAAAACTTTTAAAAGAAGCTCAAAGGATAGAGCTTGAAGACTATCACGCCAATAGAATGATAGGTGGATATGGTGAAGTTTTAATTCCTGATAACTCAAATGTACTTACCCACTGTAATACAGGTGCTTTGGCAACAGCAGGATGGGGTACTGCTTTAGGTATAATAAGGTCAGCTTGGGAAAATGGTAAAAACTTAACTGTTTATGTAGATGAAACAAGACCTTATCTACAAGGTTCAAGATTAACTGCTTGGGAACTTTTAGAAGAAGGAATACCCCACTACATAATAACAGACTCTTCAGCTGGATTTTTAATGTCAAAAGGTGTTATAAATGCGGTTGTAGTAGGTGCGGACAGAATAACTGTTAACGGAGATGTGGCAAACAAAATAGGAACTTACTCTTTATCTGTATTAGCAAAACATCACAACATTCCTTTTTATGTCGCAGCTCCTACATCTACATTTGATTTATCGTTAGAAAGTGGAAAAGATATTCATATAGAAGAAAGAAAGGAAGAAGAGGTAAAAAACTGCCATTGCTGTCCA
Source organism: Sulfurihydrogenibium subterraneum DSM 15120 (assembly GCF_000619805.1). Taxonomy (NCBI): domain Bacteria; kingdom Pseudomonadati; phylum Aquificota; class Aquificia; order Aquificales; family Hydrogenothermaceae; genus Sulfurihydrogenibium; species Sulfurihydrogenibium subterraneum. The sequence continues at coordinate 261,264 of NZ_JHUV01000008.1, forward strand.
GTTGCTCCGGAAGGCTCAAAAGCCTTAAACTATTCTTTTGATATTACTCCAGCTGATAACATAACCGCCATCATAACAGAAAAAGGTATAATCGATAAACCTAATAAAGAAAAGATTTTAAAATTTTTTGGGAGAAAGTGATATGAAAGTGATAGCTATAGGAGGAGGAACTGGATTATCTACACTTTTAAGGGGTTTAAAACACTTTGTACCTGATTATATGGATGAGTTATCAGCAATTGTAACAGTATCGGACAACGGTGGAAGTACTGGAATACTTAGAAAAGAAATGAACATTCCAGCACCTGGAGACGTTAGAAACTGTATAACAGCATTGGCAGAAGATGAAGACATACTTACAAAAGTTATGCAGTATAGATTTACAGAAGGTGAAGGATTAAAAGGACATAGTTTTGGAAACCTTTTTTTAACTGTACTGACAAAAATAACCGGCAATTTTTTAACCGCCATAGAGATAACGTCAAAAATTCTTAAGATAAAAGGTAAAATCATACCTTCAACAGACTCTATGGTAAACCTTGTTGCAGAGTTTACAGATGGTAAGATAATTAAGGGAGAAGTAGAAATAACAGAATACGGAAGAAAGCTTGTAGCCAAAATAAAGAGAATATGGCTTGAACCTCAAAACATAAAAGCACCAGCTGAGGCTGTAGAAAAAATCATGGAAGCTGATATGATAATACTTGGACCCGGTAGTTTATTTACAAGCATTATTCCAAATCTTTTAATAGGAGATATCAAAGAAGCTATATTAAAAAGTCAAGCTTATAAAATATACATCTGTAATGTTATGACCCAATTTGGAGAGACAGATGACTTTACAGCTTCTGACCATGTGAAAGCTTTAAACGAAGTAGTAACAGGAGACCCCAATACAAACTTTTTAAATGCAGTTATACTCAATACTACAATACCACCTGATGAAGTACTTAAAAGATACCTTAAAGAAAATTCTGAACCCGTTGTTGCAGATGCAGGAAATTTATCAAGAATGGGATTAACTGTCTATGCAAAAGACTTGTTAGATGAAGGAAATTATGCAAGACACAGCCCAGAAAAACTGAACAACGTAATTTTAGAAATAATTCAAAACTTAAAAGTAAAAAATGCACATTGACAGATATTTAACTTGTTTTGACACAAAAAATATACCTAACGAAGTTGTTGATACTATAATAGTTGGAAGTGGACTTGCTGGAATATCTTCCGCTTACTACCTTTTAAAGTTAGGTATAAAACCCCTAATTATAACAAAGAAAAAACCTGGTATATCTAACTCTTTCTTAGCTCAAGGAGGAATAGCAGCTGCTATAGGATGTTTAGACTCTGTAGATTTACACTTTCAAGATACTATCAATGCAGGAAAGGGACTCTGTATAGAAAAAAATGTCAGAATACTGGTAGAAGAAGGTTTAGAGAGAGTAATAGACCTGATAGTAGCTGGTGTTGAGTTTGACAGAGACGAAAACGGTTTTTTTAAACTTACAAGAGAAGGAGCTCATAGTATAAACAGAGTGCTACACTCTAAAGATAAAACAGGCTACGAGATAGGTAAAAAACTTTTAGAGCATGTAAAAGATAACGTATTTTTAGCAGAAGGTTTTTATTTAGAGGAAATACTTACAGACGAAGATAAATATGTAGGAATCCTTTTATCAGACGGAAAGAATCAAAAAGTTGTAAGGTCTAAATCTCTCGTTTTAGCAACGGGAGGTTATAGTGGAGTTTTCTTGAGAAACACTTCTGCATACAATGTATCGGGAGATAGTATAGCAGCTGCATACAGGTCAGGTTGTGAACTAATGGATTTAGAGTTTATCCAATTCCATCCTACCGCTATTTACTTAGAAGGAAAACCCGGTTGGCTGATATCAGAAGCCGTTAGGGGAGAAGGTGCTATACTTGTAGATGAAAACGGAGAAAGATTTATAGATGAGCTAAGACCAAGAGATGAAGTTGCCAGAGCTATATTAAAAAAATATCAAGAAGGACACAAAGTATTTTTAGACATAAAACCTCTTATTGATAAAGGCATAGATTTTAAAGAAAGATTTCCAAATATTTTTAATATGTTAAAAGAGTTTGGTTTAGAAAACTCTACAAAAATACCTGTTAGTCCATCTGCCCACTACACTATCGGTGGAATAAAAGCCCAGTTAGATGGAAGAACTAACATAAAAGGTATTTTTGCAGTTGGAGAGACTGCTTGTAGTGGTGTTCATGGATCAAATAGGCTTGCAAGCAACTCATTACTTGAATGTATTGTATCTGGATACAAAACGGCATATAATGTTTACATAAATAATATGTGTAGTAGAATAGATTATACTAACATAGATAACGATAATGACGCAAAAAAACAGATGGATAAACCAGAAAGAGAAAATATTTTAAAAAGAATTAAAACTATAATGTGGGAGAACGTAGGCTTAATAAGGTCCCAAAAAAGTTTAGAAACAGCCATAAGAGAAATAGAATCTGTATATGATGCTCTATCACCATACTGTAATGTTAGATACCTAAAAGATTTAACTATTTTATGTAAGGGCATAATTTTGTCTGCAATGGCAAGAAAAGAAAGCAGAGGAGTCCATTTTAGAGAAGATTATCCAACTCAATCAGACGAATTTTTAAGACACACTATTTTAGAAAAAAACTTTGAAATAAATTTTAGGAGGTTTTAGCCATTCAGGAACTAAGAATAAACAACCAAATAAGAGTAAGGGAAGTAAGACTTATTGATGAAGAAGGTAAAAACGTAGGAATAGTTCCTATTGAAGAAGCTCTAAGACGTGCCAGAGAGAAAAATCTAGACCTGGTAGAAGTATCTCCAAACGCAAATCCACCTGTATGTAAAATAATGGACTATGGCAAATATAAGTTTGAGCAGAAGAAAAAAGAGAAAGAAGCAAAGAAAAAGCAACACGTTCAAGAAGTTAAAGAGATGAAGTTTAAACTCAATATAGAAAAACACGACTATGAAACGAAGATTAAACACATAAGAGAGTTTATACAAGACGGAGATAAAGTAAGAGTCTGGATTTGGTTTAGAGGAAGAGAAAACGTCCATCCAGAACTTGGAGACAAACTAGCTCAAAAAATCATAGAAGATGTTACAGATATAGCAGTTGTAGAAAAAGCACCTGTTAAAGAAGGTAGAAATATGATGTTTACACTCATTCCTAAAAAATAGTATAATAGATATAAAGCCGAAGTGGCGGAATTGGCAGACGCAGGGGACTCAAAATCCCCCGCCCGCAAGGGCGTGCGGGTTCGACTCCCGCCTTCGGCATATCAACATGTTTAAATTAAAACCTATCTATTCTAAATCTCAAAAAAATCCTTGAAAAAATCTGTATAATGGAAATTATGTTTTTAAATATTTTTTGGGGTTTTTAAATATGAGTGAATTTAGAGTTTTAAGTAAGATTAAAAATTATAAAGATTTGAAAAATTTAACAAAAGAAGAGATTACAACTCTATGTCAAGAGATAAGAGATTACATTATAGAAGTAACATCTATAAATGGAGGTCATATAGGACCATCATTAGGAACTGTTGAATTAACAATCGCACTCCTTATTGCTTTTGACCCTGAAAAAGACAAGATAGTGTGGGATGTAGGACACCAGACTTACACTTATAAAATTTTAACAGATAGAAAAGAGTCTTTCAAAACACTCCGCCAGTACAAAGGAATATCAGGTTTTTCTAAGATAAAAGAAAGCAAGTACGATCACTTTGGAACTGGACACAGCAGTACTTCCATATCTGCAACTCTTGGTATGAGAGTAGGTAAAGATTTAAAAGGAGATGATGCATACACTATTGCAGTTATCGGTGATGGAGCGATGACTGCAGGTCAGGCTTTTGAAGGTTTAAATAACGCTGGATGGCTTGACCCTTCAAGATTTATAGTTATTTTAAATGATAACCAAATGTCAATATCTCCAAACGTTGGAGCAATATACACCTATTTTAACAAAATAATAACAAAGCAAGTATTTCAAAAACCAAGACAAAAACTAAAAGATGCTATAAACAAAATATTCGGAGAACAAGGAGTCAAAATTTTCAGAAAGATTGAAGAATATACAAAAGGTTTATTTGCTCCTGGCATCATTTTTGAAGAACTTGGATTTACTTACGTAGGACCTATAGACGGACATAGCTTGTTTGACCTTGAGCAAACATTAGAAAATGTAAAATCTATGAGAGGTCCTATTCTCATTCACGTAATCACTCAAAAAGGAAAAGGATACAAATTTGCAGAAGAAAATCCAGTAGTGTTCCACGGTGTATCTCCTTTTGACAAAATATCAGGAGTATTTAACAAAACATCTACAGCTCCTTCTTACAGTAAAGTATTTGGAGATGCTCTGGTAGAACTTGCAGAAAAAGATGAAAAGATAGTAGCCATTACACCTGCTATGAAAGAAGGGTCAGGACTTGTAGAGTTTGCAAAAAGATTTCCAAACAGATTTTTTGACGTAGGAATTGCAGAGCAACACGCTGCAACCTTTGCAGGAGGTCTTGCATTAGAAGGCTTCAAACCAGTGGCAGCTTACTACTCAACCTTCCTACAAAGAGCTTACGACCAAGTTATACACGACATAGCTCTTCAAGAGCTCCCTGTTTTATTTGCAATAGACAGAGGAGGGTTAGTAGGAGATGATGGACCAACACACCACGGCGTTTTCGACATAGCATTCTTAAGATTAGTACCAAACATAATAATAGCAGCTCCAAAAGATGAACAAGAACTTAGAGACTTATTATACACAGGATTAAACAGTGGAAAAACGTTTGCACTAAGGTATCCAAGAGGAAATGGATACGGTGTTAAACTTGAAGATTTTAAAGAAATTAAAATAGGTTCGTGGGAAGAGCTTGTAAGTGGAAGAGATATAGCTATCTTGGCAGTAGGTAAATACGTTTACAGGGCTTTAGAAGTTAAAAAGAATCTAAAACTAAAAGGCTTCAACCCAACAGTTATAAACGCACGATTTATAAAACCAATGGATGAAGAACTCTTAAAAAGAATTTTAAAAACTCACGAGTTTATCATAACGATGGAAGATGGTGTTTTAAACGGTGGGTTTGGTTCTGCTATTGCAGAATACATACTTGATAAAAGTTTTTCAAATAAACTCCTTAGATTTGGTATTCCAGACAGATTTATAGAACATGGAAAAGTAGAAATATTAGAAAAAGACCTTGGACTTGACGTTTCCTCTATGACAGAGAGAATATCTGAGTTTATAGTGAAAAAACAGCCTGCTTTAAATACAGCTTAATGATTAAACTTTATAGTAACGATAGCCCACTGAAGCTCCGTTGATGAGATTTTGTTAAACTTCCATCTTTTCATATAAGATATAACAGCTGAGTTTATTTCGGGGTCTCCTGTGGTTGTAAGGAGCTCCACTTTTGAGACAGACCCGTCAGGGGTTATCCATATTTTTACTTTTACAGAAGGTAAGGTTTCTGAAGTCGTTATTTTGGGAGGCTGAGGCTTATATATCACAGACCTTGAAGACCCAGTTCCACTTACAGCAGAGTCTATTTTAGATAAACTCTCTCCAAATGATATCTCTTGAGTAGAAGTTTCACTCTCTTTCTTATTGGTAGAGACAGACGGAAGCTGTCCCAGTAGTTTTAGATTCTCATCGTCTATCTTTAAAACGTCAGGATTTGAAGGTTTTAACTGCTGTTTATTTGTAGTCTGCTGATTACTTATTTCAGGTTGTCTGGATACAACAGGTTGTTTTTCTTTTACTTCCTGACTTTCTGGCTTATTAGTTATCTTTTTCTCAGAAGAAACTAACTTTTTCTCTTCTTTATTTTCGACAGGTTTTGGTTTGACTTGAACTTTTTCTTCTACAGTCTTTTTTATCTCTTCCTGTTCTATCTTTATTTCTATAGGTTGATTAAAAGAAAAGTCTAAAACTTTAATAGGAAGAAGCTGAAGAAGTATAAAGATAAGAAGATGGATTATCAAAGATACTTGAAAACCTATAATAAACAGTCTGTTTTCGTATAAACTCATTTTTTTATTTTACCAAACTCACAAAATTTTGATACAGGACATTTATCACACATAGGTTTAACAGGTTTACATATTGTCTGTCCAAAGGCAACTAAAACCCAATTTATATCTCTCCAGTACTTTTTCGGCGAAATTTCCATAAGTTTAAACTCTGTTTCCTCAGGAGTTTTTGTTTTAACTAACCCAAGTCTGTTTGATATTCTATGAACGTGTACATCTACACAAATGGCTGGTTTTCCATAACCTTCTGAAAGAACAAGATTTGCGGTCTTTCTTCCTACACCTTTTAAAGACAAAAGGTCTTCAAGGTTGTCTGGTACTTTACCTCCATACCTTTCAAGAATTATCTTAGATATTTCTTTTATCGTTTTAGCTTTATTTTTATAAAAACCTACAGGGTATATAAGCTTTGCAATTTCCTCTTCTGACAGCTTTACCATCTTTTCTGGTGTATCAGCAACCTTAAATAGCCTGTCTGATGCCAGAGCTGTCGTTTGGTCTTTCGTCCTTAGACTTAAAATTGTAGCTATCAACACTTTATAAGGATTATTCTCCGTTCTACCCATAAAAGCTACCACAGGAGCGTTCCAGTTTTTACTTTCTTTTTTCAATATGTTTAACACTTTAACAAAAGTTTTACCGTCCATAAAATCTCCTATGACAAAAATTAATGAAAAACAAAATTTAAGGTATATAATATTAACAAAAACCTAAAGGTGATGAAGATGGAATTTTTAACTCAAGAAGTAAAATTTGATTTAGATATGATAAAAAAATATGATAAACCTGCACCAAGATACACAAGTTATCCACCTGCAACAGAGTTTACTCACAATATAGACAAAAAAGAGTACGTTAAAAAGATAATTCAGTCAAATGAAAGAAAAACACCTTTATCTTTATACTTCCATATACCTTTCTGTGAAAATGCCTGCCACTTTTGTGGTTGCAACGTAATAATAACCAGAAGAAAAGAAGTTGTAAAACCTTACTTAGACCATCTTTATAAAGAAATGGACTTATACAAAAATCTTATAGATACAAACAACAGAAAGGTTGTTCAGCTTCATTGGGGTGGTGGAACGCCTAACTACTTATCAGACGAGGAAACAGTTGAGCTTTTTAACGAGATAAAAAAAAGATTCATAATAGACCCACAAGCAGAAGTAAGCATTGAGATAGATCCTCGCCACGTTGATAAAGACAGAATCTTCTTACTAAAAGAGATAGGTTTTAATAGAGTAAGTTTTGGTATTCAAGACTTTAACCCAAAAGTCCAAGAAGCTGTAAACAGAATACAACCTGAAGAAATGATATTTAACGTTATGTCTTGGTTAAAACACGCAGGGTTTGAAAGTGTAAACATAGACCTTATCTACGGACTTCCATACCAAACTTTAGAGACTTTTTCAGAAACAATAGAAAAGACCATTAAATTAAACCCAGATAGAATAGCAGTGTTTAACTTTGCATACGTCCCGTGGCTTAAAAGACTTCAAAGAAACATAGATGAAAAAACACTTCCACCACCAGAAGAAAAGCTAAAAATCCTTCAAATGACAATAGAAAAACTAACTAATGCTGGGTATGTATTTATAGGAATGGATCATTTTGCAAAACCAAACGATGAGCTTGCAATAGCCCAAAGGGAAAGAACTTTACATAGAAACTTTCAAGGTTATACAACAAAAGCCCAAGCGGAACTCTTTGGCTTTGGAGCAACTTCTATAAGCATGCTTTACGATGGTTATGTGCAAAACTACAAAGTTTTAAGGGATTACTACGAAACTATAGAGTCAGGAAACCTTCCAATAGAAAGAGGTGTATATCTCAACCAAGATGACATAATAAGAAGAGATGTTATAATGAAACTAATGTGCCACTTTAGACTTGTTAAATCAGAAATAAGTGAAAAATACAATATAAACTTTGATACATACTTTGAAACAGAGTTAAATCAGCTTCAAGATATGGAAAAAGATGGATTATTAAAGCTTTATCCAGACAGAATAGATATTACACCTATAGGAAGACTTTTAATAAGAAACATAGCTTCAACCTTTGACGTGTATCTTAGAAATAAAAAAGAGAGAAGATTTTCTAAAGCAATATGAGGATAAGATTTGAATTTAGAGTATAAGTTTTTATTTGCATACATTCTTATCCTAATCTCTGTTTACATTTCTTATAAAGAAAAAATAGGACTTGAGAAAGAGATACTGATAAACAGTATTAGAGCTTTTATTCAGCTACTTATATTAGGGTATGCTTTAATTTTTATTTTAAAGCTGTCTAACGTATTTGAACTTTTTGGGATTTTGTTTATTATGGTTATTTTTGCAGTTTACACAGCTGTAAAAAGGGTAAGCATATATGACGGAATTAAGATAGCTTTTTTATCTGTATTTTTATCATCATTTATAATAATTGGAACGCTAATTTTAACAGGTGTACTTAGCTTAAAAGCAAATGAGATAGTACCCATAGGTGGAATGATAATAGGAAACTCGTTAAATGCCTATACTCAAACTATAGAAAGATTTAGAAGTGATGTAAAAAATAACGTTGACCTTATAGAAAATCTTATAGCTCTTGGACTACCACTTAAAGAGGCTTTTAGATTTCAGATAAAAAACTCAATAAAAGCAGCTCTCATACCTATACTTAACAACCTGCAAACCTTAGGTATAATATGGATTCCTGGAATAACTGCTGGAATGGTTTTAGCAGGGGCAAACCCTATTCACGCAGTATTTTTCCAGCTTGTAATAATGTTTAGTATGGTTGCGGTGGCAGTTTTAACATCTTACTTTGCAACAAATTTAAGCTATAAAAAAATACTATGGTCTATTTAATTAAATTTTTCTATAATCTAATCTTATTTTTTGCAGTTATATTCTTTGTCCCTGTATGGTACTTTTTAAACGCTAAAAAAGGTTATAAGGTTGGACTTTTAGAAAGATTTGTTTTAAGGACAAAAAAATTAGATTATCAGCCAGTATGGATTCACTGTGCAAGTACTGGAGAGATAAATACAGCTCTACCTATCATAGAATATATAAAATCAAAAGAAAAGGTATTGCTTACAGTTTTCTCACCAAGAGCTTACAACTTTGCAGTCAACAACTTGAAAGATATTCCAGTAATGTTTTTACCTTTTGATTTTGGATTTTTAATAAAAAGATTTTTAAAAGTATACAACCCTAAACTACTGATAATAGAGGAAGCTGAATTCTGGTTTAACTTTATTTATCACACATCTAAAAAGATACCTGTTATATCAATAAATACAAAACTACCAAAAAAAGTAAACAGCATCTACTACAGAGAAACACTTAAAAGATTTTCTTTTTTTATAGTAAGGACTCAAGAAGATAAACAGCTCCTTAAAAGCATTGTAAAAGAGGATAAAATAGCTGTTTGTGGCAATCTTAAATTACTGTCTAAAGTTAATTTAAAACAAGTCAAATTAGATAAAAAAGATAAAAAAGTTATCTTAGCAGGAAGTACTCACCATCCAGAGGAAGAGATACTAATAAAGGTCTTTAAACAGATAAAAGAGATTTATCCAAACACATGCCTAATAATAGCTCCAAGACACATTGAAAGGGTAAACGATATTATACAGATTATTGAAAATCACAATCTATCATACAGTTTAAGGTCTAAAACTTACACATTAGACAGTGATGTGTATATTATGGATACACTGGGAGAACTGTCATCTTTGTATAAATACGGAGATGTTATCTTTGTGGGAGGAACTTTTTCAAAAGTAGGAGGACATAACATCTTTGAACCTATACTTACAGGTAAAAAAGTTATAATAGGAAAAAATTACTTTAAAATAAAAGACTTAGTCTTACAAGCTCAAAAAATGGGAGCTGTTGTAGTGGTAGAAGACCAAAATCAGTTAAAAAACGCTATTTTAGACCTTTTAAAAGACTCAAAGTTAAACGTTGATATTGAACAAATAAAAACAGATATTTATAACTGTTATAAGAAGGAGTTAGAGAAATGGATTTAGTAGAAAAGGCAAAAGAGTTTTACATAAGCGAGATTTCTGATTATAATTTTTACTCATTTTTAGCAGGTAAAACAAAAAATCCAGATTTAAAAGAAAATCTATTAAAAATAGCAAAAGCTGAAGAAAAACATTCAAACTTTTGGAAACACTTTATAACCTCAAGAGGTTATAGTTTACCTGAGATACCACAAGGTTATACAAAAAATAAATTCTGGCAGTTTTTTGCAACTATATTTAACCCTATCCTTTTAATATCTATCTTAGAGCAAGGAGAAAGCAATGCCTTAAAAGACTACTACACATTTTTAAAAGAAGCTGATTTAAACGATTATGAAAAAAATTCTTTAAAAAACATAATATTAGATGAAATAGAGCACGAGACATTTTTCTCAAAAGAGGCAGAAAAATTAGGACTTACAAACGTAAGAGATTTAATACTGGGAATGAACGATGGACTTGTTGAAATTTTAGGAACAGTATCGGGTCTTTCTGCAGTTTATCCAACAAATCCTTTTTTAGTAGGTATCAGCGGTTGTGTAGTAGGTGTAGCAGGAAGTTTATCTATGGGTATAGGAGCTTACATATCTGTAAGGTCTCAAAGACAGATAAGTGAAGCATTTAACGAAAGAAATAGAATAATAATGGACATTTTCCCAGAAAAAAGCTACGAAATCTTTGAAGAGAAGTTAAAAGAAAGCGAGATTCCTGATAACGTAGTTAAAGAAGTGATAGAAAAATTAAAAAAAGAAAATGTAAGTTTATCAAGTGTATTTCAAAAAGAAGTAGAAGAAAATGAGATAAAATCTGGATTTTTTACAGGTTTTTCTTATCTATTAGGTGTATTTTTTCCAGTTTTACCGTTTTTCTTATTTGGTAATTCTTTTACCGCCCTTGGTTTTTCTTTGATTTTTGCACTATTGATACTAAGTTTTGTAGCTTCTTTTGTAGCTATATTTTCTGGTATTTCTATTAAGAAAAAAATAACAGAGATGGTAGTTGCTGCTTCATTGGCAGCTGCAGCTTCTTTTTCTTTTGGTAAAATAGTCCAATACTTTTTTGGAATTGAGGTGTGATTATGCCATACAGTATGACAGGATTTGCTTTTGTTAAAAAAACATTTTCAAACTACGAGATAGCTGTAAGTGTAAAATCTTTAAACAGTAAAGGTTTTGATTTGTCTCTAAAAGGAGATAAAAATGTTGTAATGTACTTAGACTTAGATATTAGAAAACTTTTTCAAGAAAATTTTGAAAGAGGAACTTTTCAGGTAGTGATAAATATAACCTATCAAAGTCTATCCAGCGTTTTAGATGTAGAAAAATTAAAAACTATTCTCTCTCAAATAAAGGATTTAATAAACAATCTAAACTTAAACCTTACAGACGACAAAATATACGATATTTTAAGTTATCAATTAAACTCAAATAATTCTGAGGAACTACCAAATCAGTTAAAAGAGGACGTAATAAACACAGTAAAAGAAAGTATTTTACTTTTAAAACAAGAGAGAAAAAGAGAAGGAGACAAATTAATTTTAGATATAGAAAACCGATTAAACATAATAAAAGATTACACAGAAAAAATAGAAAGCGAAAAAGAAGTTATATTAGAAAAAGCAAAAGAAAAAGTTTATCAAAAAGTCAAACAACTACTTGGAGAAAATTACTCAGAAAGAACTTTTATAGAAGCTACACTACTTGCAGATAAAATGGATATTACAGAAGAAGTAATAAGGTTAAAAACTCACTTAGAAAGATTTTATCAGCTAATAAAGTTAGATGAACCTGTAGGCAGAAAGTTAGACTTTTTATGTCAAGAGATGCATAGAGAGATAAATACTCTTGGGAACAAAATGCCAGACTTTAGTAATTACACTGTTGAGATGAAAACTCAGCTGGAAAAAATTCGCCAGCAAGTTCAAAACATAGAGTAGTTATCCAGCTTTTATGTAAAGATAAGCCATTACTGCAAAAAGAATTACTGGTATAACTATTAGCACTACTTTTATGTTCCTTTCGTATAAACCGTATATTTTATCAAGCATTTTTATCTCCTAAGGGTAAAGTTGTTCGCCTGTGTCAGGGTCATATATGAATATTGCTTTTACAGGACAGGCTTCTGCTGCCCTAAACATATCTTCTGATTCATCATCTGATAACTCTAAAACAACTTCCTGTCTTTTCTTTTCTGCTACTTCTTGAAATAGCTTTTCTTTATCTTTACCAGGCTCTAATATTACAGCTTTATGTCTTTTATCTAAAACCAAATATTTAGGAGCTTCAGGAACACATACGCCAATACCTTCACATAGAGTTCTATCTACAACTACTTTTAGCTTTACCATCGTAAACCTCCGTTAATATGAGTATCTTTGTTCTTTCCAAGGCTCTCCTAATATATGATAACCTCTCATTTCCCAAAAGCCAGGTCTATCTTCTGGCATAAATTCAATACCAGATACAAACTTTGCACTTTTCCAAGAGTAAAGTTTTGGGACAATAAGTCTTAAAGGATAACCATTATCTGGTGGTATAGGTTTTCCAAAAAGTTTATAGGCAAAAATTACATCTTCATCAAAAAAGTACTCTATGGGAACGTTAGTTGTATATCCATCTAAAGAATGTATCATAACTGATTTAGCAGTTGGTTTTATATTAATTATCTTTTTTAATTCATCTACATGAAATCCTTGCCATACAACGTCTTTACAGCTCCATCTTGTTACGCAGTGAAAGTCAGCAACAAGTTCAACAGGCTCTAAATCCAGTATATCTTCCCATGTTAAAACAACAGGTTTTTCAACCTCTCCAAATATTTTAAGCCTATATTCAGATAAATTCAGCTCAGGAGGGTCTGATATACCTAAAATAATAAGCTTATCAGTCCAATGTTGACCTGGTGGAAGTCTATCAGGTCTAAAATTTATAGGGCTAATTATTCTTCTCAAGCCTATCTCCTTTTGCACATTTTGGACATATACCTTCTATATCTATGTTTACATCTACTACTTTAAAACCTTTTTTTGAAAGCCTTTTTAAATCCATATTAATCTGTATTATATCAAGGTCAATATCGTATATGGCATCACACTTTACACATTTAAAGTGGTAGTGTCTGTCAGTCCTTGCATCAAACCTGCTTTGTTTTCCGTCGTTTATTTCAATAATAAAGCCTTCTTCTTTTAATATTTTTAAGTTTCTGTAAACAGTACCTAAGCTGATGTTTGAAATGTAAAACCTTGCCCTTTCATAAATCCAGTCTGCAGTTGGATGTATATTTGTACTTTTAACTATCTCATATATAATTTTTCTTTGGTTAGTGTTTCTTCTTTGCACCACTTTACCTCATACAAAAATTCCAAGTACAATAATATTATAATTTATTAACAGATTTTAAATGATTTTAAACATACGGAGAGTTAATGAGGATTAAATCTATTTTTTTTATACTAATGTTGTTCTTAGGAGATGCCTATTGTAGTGATGATATTATAATCTCAAACTATCAGCTTCCTAAAAACAACGCTTTAGAGGTTTACGAAAAAACAAAGGATTTAGAGCTATTAAAAACTTTATTCCAACAAACAGATGATTTTGAAAGTGTAGAGATAAAAGATAACAAACTAGTTTTAAAAAGAAAACCAATACTTAAAGCTTTAAATATATCAGGAAACAAAAGCTTTTGGAAATCAGAAATAAAAGCAATTACCGGCTTGAATGAAAACTACACTTTTGACTCATCTTTACTTCAAAGTATACCTCTCAGAATAAGACAATTTTACGCTGATAAGGGTTTTCTCTTTGCTACCGTAGATATAACATCTAATTACACTCCAGAAGGCTATGCAACCATAAACTTAAAAATAAACGAAGGTAAAAAAACAAAACTAAACGATATAATTTTTCTTTCAGACCAAAATATTTCCGAGCTTGACAAAATAACTTTTTTAAAAGTTCTTAAGTTAAAAAATGGAGATTACCTTTACTTTGACGAGATAGAAAAAAAGATAGACAATCTAATGACATTTATTAGAAAAAGTGGTTATTACGATGCTTTTATTAACCTTCAAGATATAGAACAAGTAAATGAAAATTATGCAAACCTTTATATAGCTATAAATTTTGGAACAAAGTACAATGTTAACTTTATAGGAAATAAAACTTTCAATGAAAATGAATTAAGAAAGCTTCTGACCCTTGAAGAGAACGGCTTTAACTACTATCAGTTAAATCAATCTAAAGAAAGGATTATTGATTTTTATAAAGGTAATGGATTTTTAGATGTAAACGTGTCTTACGAAGTATCAGAGTCAGAAGACCTTTATAAAGGTCTTTATTCGTTGTTTTCTATAATAAACATAAACATAGAAGAAGGAAAAAGGTATAAAGTTGATAAATTAGAAATAAAAACAGATACTCCAGAGATTAAAGATAACATTAGCAAAATAGTAAGCGATTACTATAACAAGAAAGAATTAAAAGATTTTTTAGAAAAAATAGAACAGAAATTCTACTCAGAAGGTTATCTTTCTGTAAACTACTCTTTAAAAGAGACTATTAAAGATAAAGGTTTAGTTGATATTGAAATATCCTTTTTCAAAGGAAAAAAATACTTACTTACAAAAATAAATCAAGAAAATTACAAAACAAAAATAGATGGTAAACTACCTAAGGTTTACAATCCAAGTGAGATAGTAGAGATCCAAAAAACATTAAAAAAGAGTCTTCAAGAAGATGGATTTTTAGATGGTGATGTGTTATTAAACATTACAACTCAAGAAAAAGAAGATAAAGTAGAAGTAATTGCTAACTTTATATACGAAAAAGGTTCTATTTATAAAAATGGAATAACGTTTATATACGGCAGTAATCACTTAAATACAGAAGTAGTAAAGTGGCAGTTAAGAGTAAAAGATACCTTTGATCCTAAGGTATTAGATATGGCAATAACAAGACTATACGATTCCAGACTATTTGATTATGTAAATCCTGTATTTTTAAAAAACGAAGAAGAAAAAGTTTTAGATAAAGCTATAATTCTCCACGATGACAAAAGGGGATTACTCCAAGGTAGTGTAGGTTATAGTACAGACCAGCAGTTTAAAGTATCTACAGCATTAATTCTTAAAAATCTTTTTAAATATGGACTTGAAAGCTCAATCTATTTGGAAAGGTCAAACTTCCAAACAAACTATAGACTAAGTTTTGGCAGTAGACTTCTTCCATATAGTTTGACTTCTTTTGTATCTGTATATAAAAACACACAGTATAGAAGATACTTTGACCTTTCTTCACAAGGATTTGATTTTTTTGTAGAAAAGTTTCACAACAAGTTTGTAAAATCAAGGATAACCTTTGAAAGTAAAGACAGTTCTTTAGATAAACTAACCTTACCAAGCCCTGTAAAAAGTTATTCTCAATTTAAAATATCCTTATCTTTGACTGACGACCATAGAAACTCTAAAATAGACCCTAAAAAAGGTTATCTGTTTATATCTAAAATTTCTCAATCTTTTAAAGATGTAAACTACTTTTCCGGAGAGCTTTCTCTAAGGTTTTATCAGGAATTTTTAAATTATGTGGTTTTCTCTCCAAGATTTTCAACGGGATATATATTTAAAAACAACAACTACTTACCAGCATCAGAAAGATACTTTTTAGGTGGTATATCATCTTTAAGAGGTTTTGGTATAGATGAGGTTGCAGGGGAAAAAGGGATTGGAGGAAACAGCTATATACTTATAAACAACGATTTAAGATTTTTAGTTTATCCAAAGTATAATATTTATTTACTTACATTCTATGATTTAGGAAATGTTTATACAGATTTTAAAGAGTATAAAAGTCATAAATTTAGAGAAACAGCTGGAATAGGAATCTATGTCCCTACTCCTGCAGGTTCACTTATTTTAGACTATGCAAAAAAGTTAGACAGAAAAGTGGGAGAAAGTGGATACAGAATAGAGCTTAGTATAGGACTTGATTTTTAAGGACACCTTGAAAACATAACAAAATCTAACAAACTGTTTCCAAAGGTGTCCTTCGCCTATCTTTCGATAGGGAAATACTATCGGCTATGTCTTTTAAAACACTCGCCGAATACTTGTTAAATAAATTCACTTTTATTGGTCTTGATAATTTGTCTAACCAGTTTGGCAGTTTTAAAAACTGCTCTCTTATCTTTCTACCTATTCCTTTAATAGCTACGTTTAACGCTCCATTTAAGTCTGCATTGTAGACTTTGTTAGTAATATGGTCTTTGAAAAGACCTCTTTTTACTCTTTTTCCATTAAATTCTTTTGCTTTTAAATCTCCAGTTATACTTGATGTTTTTGACGTGTAGCTTTCATCTTCTGTTATTATTAAGTCTATCCCTGCTATCTGGCATTTGTATTTAAGCATCTGTATAAATTTCCCAAATGGAATAGCTCTAAAGGTTTGATTAAATCTTTTTCCTTTATCACTTTCTTTCTGATATTCTTCCATTAATCCTTTTGATATTACTATTGTTCCTATGTTTTCTTTTAATGCTAATGAGACTAATAGGTTTGATACACTTGCAAAAAATTGGCTTATTCTTTTATCTCTATAATTCCACAGTAATTTGTGCTCTTTTTCTTTGTTTTCTGATTGTAGTTTTGCAGATAGTTTATTTACCCATTGATTAAATGCTTTTAATGGTTCTCCGTTTATTATAAAACTTCTTACGTTTTCTTTGTTTGATATTGTAGATATAAAGTTGTTAATTCCTATGTCTATTGATAGAAAATTATCTTTATTGAGTTTTAGTTTTTCTAATGGTTGCTGATATGTTAAAAACACATCTATAAACCCTTCTTTTCTCCAGATTATTTTTAAATGGTTTGTATTTATTCCTTCAGGAACTTTTATCTTTATCGATCCAAATGATTTTCCTATTCTGACTACTATATGGTTTGATTTTCCTCTTTTTAGATTTCTTTTATCTATAATCATATTTGGATTTGTTTCTATTGTGTAAAAGTGTAGTTTAGATAATTTTCTTGGAAGTGGTAGGTTTGCTTTTTCTTCTGTTTTCCATTTGGCAATTATAGATTTACACTCTCTAACAATTACGTTTATAAGCATTTTTGCTGTATCAGAGCCTATTTTGTTTTGCCACAGGTCTATTAATTGCTTTTGCATATCTTTTATTTTTTGATTTTCAAATGGTAGTTTTTCTTTTCCTTTTATGTATTTTTCTAAAAAGTTTACAGATAAAAAAGGTGTTATGTTTTTTGTGTGTTTAAAATACTCGTATGCAGTGATATAGATTAGGTTTTTAAAATGCTGGAATGTTTTAGATGCTTTTGATAGTTTATTGACTGCTGATTTTTTGCTTATTTGAATGTTTAAAGTTAATGTTATTGTGTCCATTCTTTAGGAACTTAATTGAATAATATTTTTTATTATCCTATAATGAATTATAAGAATTTTTATTAATAGAGTCAAGGAGGCAAAATATAGTGTTTGGTATAGGGTTTCAAGAGCTTTTATTGATAATGATTGTAGCTTTAATAGTTTTAGGTCCTCAAAGACTTCCAGAGGTAGCAAGAGCCTTAGGTAAATTCTATAGAGAAATTAAATCTTCTGTTGATGAAGTAAAGTCTTCTGTAGTAAATGACCTGTCTTCTGTTAAAAATATAGAAAAAGAGATAAAAGTAGAAGATTATAAACCTGTGAAAAATGAAGAAACTTTAAAAACTTCTTTTGATGAAGAGTTTGAAAAAGAGATAAAAAAATCTGAAAATAAAAAAGAAGTAGAAAGAGAAAAAATAAGCTTTAAAAAAGAATCAAAAGAGGTATAAGATGGAAAACCAGCAACTTCCAGAAGCTCCAATAACAGAACATCTTGCAGAGTTAAGAACAAGACTCATAAGAATAGTCCTTGCTTTAATAATAGGAACTGTTGTAGCCTTCACTAAAGCAAATTATTTATTTGAATTATTAAAACAGCCTCTTTTAAAAGTTAACCCTAACCTAAAACTATACTTCCTATCACCTACAGAGCCTTTTTTTACAGCATTTAAAATATCATTTTTAGCAGGGTTTATAATAGTTTCTCCTTTTGTTTTCTATCAAGTTTGGAAGTTTATTGAACCTGCTTTATACGAACATGAAAAAAAATTAGCATTACCATTTGTATTTTTCACTACATTGTTTTTTGCTATTGGATGTTTGTTTTCATTTTACCTTGTTCTACCTGTAGCAATTGGATTTTTTATTAACTTTGGTAATATCCAACTTGGAGCTGAGGCTATTTTTTCCGTAAAAGAGTATATCTCTTTTATTTTAAGAATGATTTTAGCTTTTGGGTTAACATTTGAACTTCCAGTAATATTATCATTACTTGCAAGGCTTGGTTTAATAACGCCAGAGTTTTTACAAAAATCAAGACCTTACTTTATCGTTCTGGCTTTTATAGTTGCAGCTATATTAACCCCAACTCCGGACGTATTTAGCCAATTAATGCTTGCTATACCATTGATTTTATTCTATGAGATTTCCATAATTATGGCAAAGATACTTTATCCAAAAAGTACAAAGTACAAGGAGCTACAAAATGAATAACTACATCATAAATGAGCTTAAAAAAGAAGAGTCTTGGAGACTTTTTAAAATTATCGGAGACTTTATAGATGGCTTTGAAGTAATGCCAGATTACCAGCCAAGTGTAACTGTATTTGGGTCTTCGAGGGTAAAAGAGGGAAATAATTATTATGACTCTGCAAGACAACTTGGATTTAAACTTGCAAAGAAAGGATTTACAATAGTCACAGGAGGGGGTCCAGGAATAATGGAAGCTGCCAACAGGGGAGCTTTTGAAGCAGGAGGAAACTCTATAGGACTTAACATAAAACTACCAAAAGAACAAAAACCTAATCCATATTTAACATTAACATTAAACTTTAACTACTTCTTTGCAAGAAAAGTTATGCTTGTCAAGTATGCTACTGCTTTTGTACTCTTTCCAGGTGGATATGGAACCTTAGATGAAATATTTGAGACTTTAACACTTATACAAACTAAAAAACTAAAACCATTTCCATTGATATTATTTGGAAAAGAGTATTGGGACGGACTTTTACAGTGGTTAAAAAAGAATGTTTTAGAAATTGGTTATATTGATGAAGAAGATTTAGAAATATTTAAAATTATGGATAATATAGATGAAGTTGTAGATTACATAGAAAGTTGGTATATTAAACATTCAAAAGAGTTAGGAGAGTTTTAATATGGTTTTTGATACAAAAAATTTATCAGAAGACAAAATATACAAGTTAATGATTAGTACTATAGTTCCAAGACCTATCGCTTGGATTTCAACAGTCTCAAAAGATGGTATATACAACATTGCACCGTTTAGCTTTTATATGGGTATATCTTCATCTCCACCTTTAGTAGCTATCTCTATTGGTAAAAAAGATGAAAAAAAGAAAAAAGACACATGGAAAAACATTGAAGAAACAGGAGAGTTTGTTATAAACGTTGTTACATACGATTTAGTAGAAAAAATGAACATTACAGCTCTTCCATTTGACGAAGAGATTGACGAGTTTAAAGAGGCAGAGTTAACACCTATACAGTCTGATTTAGTAAAAGCACCAAGGATAAAAGAATCTCCCATTAACATTGAGTGTAAAAAGTACATGATTTTAGAAATAGCAGATATGGGACTGATTTTTGGAGAAATTTTAAGATACCATATAGATGACTCACTTTTAAATGAAAAAGGTTATGTGGATAATAAAAAATTAAAAATAGTTGGAAGGTTAGGAGGAGCTGACTACTGCTATATATCTTATGAAAATATATTTACTTTAAAAAGACCTGATAAGAGGTAAGAAAGATGAACAGCGAGCAAATTGAAAAGTTAATAAAAGAAAAAAATCTAAAATTAACAAAACAAAGAAAAGATATACTCAAAGAATTATTGAAAATAAAAGGACACTTTGAAATAGAAGAGCTTGCCTACAAACTTAAAGATAAAAAGATTAAAGCTTCAAGGGCAACAGTTTACAGAACTTTGTCTATTTTAAAAGATCTTGGACTTATAAACGAAGTTATAAAACATGGTAATAAAACCTATTATGAAGTAAATTTAAAAGAACATCACGACCATTTAGTGTGTTTATCCTGCGGGAAAATAATTGAGTTTCAGGACGAAAAAATAGAAAAAATTCAAAATAAAATTTGTAAAAAGTTTAAGTTTAAACCTTCTTACCACAGACTTGAAATTTTTGGTATATGTAATGAATGTCAAAAAAAGTTAAAAAAGAGGGGCTAACCCCCTTTTTTATTAGTGATGATGACCACCTATTCCGTGAGCATGTCCATGTAATATCTCATCTGGAGTAGCTTCTCTAACATTTACAACTTCAATTTCAAACACAAGATCTCTTCCAGCTAAAGGATGGTTTAAATCGACTGTAACAGTGTTTTCATCAAAATCAACTACAACCATACTAATAATTTGACCCTCTGGAGTTTGAGCTTGTAAAGGTAATCCAACTTCAAGGTCAATACCTTGGAAGTACTCTCTTGGAGCTTTTTGAATTAAGTTTGGATCAGATAGACCATAAGCTTCTTCTGCTGGAACTTCTATAACTCTTTTTTCTCCTTGTTTCATTCCGTACATTCTTGACTCTAAACCGGGAATTATTTCTCCCACACCTGTTAAAAATGTTAGTGGTTGACCTGCACTTGCATCAATCACTTCTCCAGTTTCTTTGTCCTTGAGTGTGTACTCAAAAGACACAACTTTTCTGTCTCCTACTTCCATACTATAACTCCTTTAAAAATATTTAGCACCTTAAGGTGCTATACGGATACTCTCAGATAAAGATAACCCCGAACTACCTTTATTTGAAAATACCCTCAAGATTAAATATCTCTTTTTCTTTTTTCTTGTTAAAAATATAAACCTTTTTTTCTGAATTTTCAAGGGTAATAAGTATAACTTTTTTAAAACCGTTTTTAAATGCAAAATCCATAGACTTATCAACTTCTCTTTTAACTATGTCCCTTGCAACAGAAAAACCTTTTTCTCTTAAATACTTAGCTATCTGATAAGCCAAAGTCTTATCTTCTGTTGTATCTATAATGTAATAATCTTTCTGAAGGTTCAAATCTAAATTTAACTTTTTTAAGTAATCAAAAAGATACAGTGTTTCAAAGGCAAAACCTGTAGCAGGATAATTACCGTTATACTGATTTAACAGTCTATCGTACCTTCCACCGTAGCCAACTGGCTTTGGAAAATCTTTAATGAAAATCTCAAAAACCATTCCTGTGTAGTAATCAAACTCTCTGGGTTCTGATAGGTCAAAAAATACATGTTTGTGAAGGTCGTATTCTTGTAAAATTGTGTATATTTTTATAAGTTCTTGTAAAACTTGATAAATTTCTGGATAATCTTTAAGCTGGTCTGCTTGAGTTTTTATCATATCAATACTTCCGTTTAATGTAGGCAAAGAGATAATAAAACTCTTTAATTTCTCATCTATGTTTAAATCTTTTACGAAATTTTCTAACTTATAAATCTCCCTGTTTTTAATATAACTTAAAAATTCTTGATACTCACTTTGAGAAAGGTTTAAAAGTTGCTTTAAAACTTGCAATAGTTTTACGTTGTTTATATCTATCTGAAAGTTTTCTATTCCTAAGCTTTTTAGGCAAGAGGTTGCAACTGCTAAAACTTCTGCATCAGCTTCCAGCTGTGAAACACCTATTAACTCTATACCTATCTGTTTTCTTTCATAAAGTTTATTACCTTTTGGAACAGTATATCTAAATACATCTCCACTATAATAAAGTCTAATAGGGAAGTCTTTATCTTTTAAAGATGCAATGTATCTTGCTATCTGAGTTGTAAAGTCTGCTCGTAGTATAAGTATTTCCCCTTCAAATCTATCTATAATTCTAAATAGATTTTTTCTTATATCAGGAGAGAAAATGTGGCTGTGAACATCATAGTACTCAATCGTAGGAAGGATAATTTTATCATATCCCCAAAGTTTAAAGATTTTTTCTACAGTTTTTTCTATATAATCTAATAGAAAGCTGTCTTCTACGCTAAAACATCTAACACCTTTTGGTAAATCTATCTTCACTTTACTATCCTTAAAGTGCATCTAAAGCGGGAACAAACTCTTCCCCAAGATAATAAGTATTGTTTAGTTTGTATAATATAGGTCTTACTGGGTCGTAGTCTAATATTGAGTAAGATGCATTATCACAGCCAAAGCTCCAGAACTTATCCATATCAAGATTTAAACCAGATGTTAAACATGCTCTTATAGGTACTGTGTGGGATACAACCACTACCGTTTCACCTTCATGTTTTGACAGCATATCAGCTAAAAATTTTTTAACTCTATCAAAAACGTCCTTTAAAGATTCTCCATTTGGAAAGTTAACTTCGTGAGGCTGGTATATCCACTGTCTAAACATATCTGGGTATTTTTCTTTCACTTCATCAACTAACAACCCTGACCAATCTCCGTGGTCAATCTCTATAATATCTTCATTTTTAATTATTGGTAAATTCAGCTCCTGACTTATATACTCTGCAGTTTGATATGTTCTTTTAAGTGGACTTGAATACAAGGCAGAAGGGTTATACTTTTTTAAAGCCTTTCCTATAAGTTTTGCTTGTCTATGACCTCTTTCGCTTAATTCAGGGTCAAGTCTTCCTTGGTATCTTCCGATTGGATTCCACAAACTCTCTGCGTGCCTTACAAAGATGATTCTAACCACTTTTATATCTCCTTAAAGACTGTTTATGTATATTTCTTGAGCTTTTTTTACACCTTTTCCAAGGTCAACCTTATAACCATTTTTATATAGTGCTATCTCTATTGCAGAGATAACTTCTATCATATCAAGATAATCAAAGTATCCCATGTGGGCTATTCTTATTATTCTTCCTTTTAAGTGGTCTTGTCCTCCTGCTACTCTTACACCTATTTTTAGTAAATCTTTTCTAAATTTATCCGCATCTATACCTTCTGGAGTAAATACTCCTGTTGCAGAGTTTGAAGGGCTTTCAGAGAGAAGTTTTAATCCAAGCTCTTTCATAGCTTGTCGTGTCATCTGGGCTAAAATAAAGTGTCTTTTTTCTAAGTTATCAAGTCCTTCTTCTAATATAAGGTTAAGACTTTCGTTAAGAGCAATTATCAGATTTATAGCAGGTGTGTAGGCAGTTTGACCTTTTCCTTGCTTTTTACTCTCTGCTTTTACAGAAAAGTAGTACTTTGGTAGATTACTTTTTTCTAATCTCTTTTCAGCTTTTTCACTGTAGTACAATATAGAAAGTCCAGGAGGAAGCATTAAAGCTTTTTGACTTCCTGTTATAAGGATATCTATACCTATCTCTTCTGGAAAAACTTTGTAAACGCCTACAGAAGTGATACCATCAACAACTAAAAGACAGTCCTCTAAAGAGGCTGACATTTCAGCTAAAAACTTTAAATCGTGAAGGGTTGTAGTTGAAGTCTCAGAGTGCTGAACGAGTATTCCTTTTAAATCTGGATTATTCTTTACAAACTCACTTACTTTATCTTTATCGTAAGTTTTTCCCCACTCTATCTGATAGTCTATTACCTGCAGTCCAAAGGTTTTAGCTAAATCTCTCCATCTCTCTCCAAACTTTCCTGCATTTATAACTAAAACTTTATCCTTTTCATTAAAAAAGTTTACTATAGAAGCTTCCATAGCTCCTGTTCCAGAAGAAGCAAACATTAAAACATCTCTATTTGTATTTAAGAGCTTTTGGAGCTTCTCTCTTGTTTGTAAAAATATATTTGTAAATTCTGGAGTTCTGTGGTGGATTATCTGTTGACCAAGTGCTTTTATAACTTGCGGTGGAAGTGGCACAGGTCCGGGAGTAAATAGCCTCTCTTTAATCAAAAGATTTCCTCCAAAGCTAAAAATTTTTAAATATTTTAACATAAAAAGGGGGAGTTAGACTAAATCTAACTCCCAAAATTTTGGAGGAGGTAGGTCGAAAGGTTTAGCAGCAGGAGCCTTTGTAGATATACAAAATTTATGCCAAATTTTTAATTTGTAAATATGTAATGTTTAAAATATGTAAAGTCTATTTTAGGACAACTCTGTCCCTTTTGGGACAAATCTAAAATTTTATTGCAACAATCAAACCATCTCTCAACGGAATTAGAGTTGTAAAAAACTCTGGTGATGAAAACATATACTCATTAAACTCTTTAATCTTCTTAGTTTGCCTGTCAGGAGCTTCCTCTAACACTTTACCATGCCAAAGAGTGTTATCCGCTATAACAATTCCACCAGAATTTAAGTTATCCTTTAGCATCAAAATACTATCTAAGTACTTTGCCTTTTCGTGGTCAAAAAACAGAATGTCAATATTTTTGTAATCTTTTGCAATTTCTACCCCATTGCCCAACCTTATTTCAACTTTTTCAATTAATCCGGCTTTGGATAAAAAATTTCTTGCTTTATCTAAATTATCTTGATTGTAATCTGTTAAAACTACTTTTCCATTACCGATAGCTTTTGCAAACCAGTAAGCAGAGTATCCGTATCCTGAACCTACTTCAACAATCAATTTCGGATTTTTGAGTTTTGTAATTATATACAAAAACCTTCCAACAGACCTGCCAACTATTGGAAATCCTACCTTTTGTGCAAACTCTTCCATTGGTTTTAAAACATCTTCATCTTCTACTTTTGAAAGGTAGTTTAATTTATCTATATACCTTTGAATATCTTCAAACAAAATCATACTATACCTCGCAGATAAGGATACATCGGGATTATAACATAAATGGTATAATAGTTTAAAAATTTTTAACATATCGGAGGCTAAATTTTATGAAAAAAAGAGTTGTACTTGCTTACTCTGGAGGATTAGATACTTCTGTAATAGTTAGATGGCTTACAGACAGAGGTTTTGAGGTTATCACCTATACAGCTGACGTAGGTCAAGGAGAAGAGCTCTCTGAAATAGAAGAAAAAGCATTAAAAGCAGGAGCTGTAAAGGCTATAATTGATGATATAAAAGAGGAGTTTGCAAGAGATTACTGTATGCCACTTATGAGAGCAACAGCTTTATACGAAGGTAAATACACATTACTGTCATCTTTATCAAGACCTTTAATAGCAAAAAAGTTAGTTGAAGTTGCCCATAAAGAAGGAGCTCACTACGTGGCTCACGGTTCAACTGGAAAAGGAAACGACCAAGTCAGATTCGAAGCTTCTGTATGGGCATTAGACCCAGATATAGAAGTTTTAGCACCTGTTAGAGAGTGGGAATTTAAGTCAAGAGAAGAAGAGATAGATTATGCGATGAAACACGGTATTCCCGTAAAAGCTACAAAAGAAAAGCCATACTCTTATGATAGAAACTTGTGGGGAGTTGCAATAGAAGCTGGTCCACTGGAAGACCCTTGGACAGAGCCTCCAGAAGATGCTTTTGAAATTACAGTATCACCAGAAAAAGCTCCAGACACTCCAGAGTATATAGAAATAGAATTTAGAGAAGGAACACCAATTAAGTTAAACGGAAAAGAGTATGACCAACTTTGGAAACTTATTTGGGATTTAAATGAGATAGCAGGAAAACACGGCGTTGGTAGAATAGATATGGTAGAAAACAGACTTGTAGGAATAAAAACAAGAGAAGTTTATGAATCTCCTGCAGGGCTTATACTTATCTCTGCCTACGATGACCTTGAAAGTATAGTCTTAGACAGATTTACCTACCACTATAAAAAAGACCACATATCCCATCCATATGCAAAATTAGTTTATGAAGGACTTTGGTTTTCTAAACTAAGAGAGTCTTTAGACGCATTTAACAATGAAATAGCTAAAATAGTCAACGGAAAAGTAAGAGTTAAACTTTACAAAGGAAGCTTTAAAATAGTAGGAAGACAGTCTCCAAACTCTCTCTACAGTGAAGACCTTGCAACTTACAGCCCTAAAGATGCTTTTGACCACAAAGCAGGTGGTGCATTTACAAAAGTATGGGCTTTACCACTAAAAGTATTTGCAAGATCAAATAAGAGGTAAAAGATGCTGAAAGAGTACAATCACATTGAAATAGAAAGTAAATGGTCTTCAATATACCAAGAAGCTGATATTTTTAAAGGAGAAACAGGAAAAAAACCGTACTTTTCTGTCGTTTTACCTCCTCCAAACGTAACAGGAAGTCTCCATATAGGGCACGCCCTTAATGCTACACTACAAGATATAATAGTCCGCTACAAACGAATGAAAGGCTTTAATACACTCTGGCTTCCCGGATTTGACCACGCAGGAATTGCTACCCAATGGGTTGTTGTAAGGGAGCTTCAAAAACAAGGTATTAGTAGATTTGACCTTGGAAGAGAGAACTTTATTAAAAAAGTTTGGCAGTGGGTACCCCAATCAAGAGATTCTATAAAAAATCAGCTTATTAGACTTGGAGCTTCTTGTGATTGGTCAAGGCAGAGATTTACCCTTGATGAAGGATTTTCAAGGTCTGTAAGAGAAGCATTTGTAAGACTTTACAAAGAAGGACTTATATTTAAAGCACCTTACATCGTAAACTGGGATCCAAAAGAAAGAACCGCAGTATCAGATTTAGAGGTTGAGTATTACGAAGGAAAAGGAAAATTATGGCATATAAAGTATCCATTAGAAGATGGAAGTGGTTACATTACTGTAGCAACTACCAGACCTGAAACGATGTTAGGTGATACAGCTGTAGCAGTAAATCCAAACGATGAGAGATATAAACATCTAATAGGTAAAAAAGTTATACTTCCATTAGCTCCAGAAAAAAGGACAGACATAAACGGAAATAAAGTAAGCAACCTAATTCCAATAATAGCAGATGAGTATGTAGACCCAGCTTTTGGAACAGGTGTTGTAAAAATAACCCCTGCCCACGACTCTAACGACTTTGAAGTAGGAAAAAGGCATAATCTTCCAATGGTTATCGTTATGGATGAAGGAGCTTACATAAATGAAAATGGTGGAGAGTTTAAAGGTTTATACAGGTACCAAGCCAGAGAGAAAATAGTAGAGAAGCTAAAAGAATTAGGTTTACTTGAAAAAGAAGAAGACCACATTCACAATGTTGGACACTCCCAAAGGTCAAAAGAAGTTATAGAGCCTTATCTTTCTACCCAGTGGTTTGTTGATACTAAAAAGTTGGCAGAAAAAGCTATAAAAGTTGTAGAAGAAGGAAAGATAAAATTTATTCCAGAAGGATGGACAAAAACTTACCTTAACTGGATGTATAACATCAGAGAGTGGTGTATATCAAGACAAATATGGTGGGGACACAGAATTCCTGTATGGTACTGTAGAGACTGCGGTTATCAAAACGCCTTTAACGACGACTTTTTACCGACCATAGAAGAAAAGATTATATTTAACCTTTATGCAGATGGAAAAATAAATCAAATTTTCTGCGTTGACGATGTTTTAGAAGTTTTAAATAAACAAAACTTTACCCATCCTGACAAAACAAACTTAGAGTTTTACGAAAAAGTAGTCTTTTTAAAAGAAGCTGAAAGATTAAAATCAAAAGAAAGTTTAATAAATCTACTTGAAACATCAAATCACTTTAAAAAACTATACGAAGAAAGGTATCAACTTATATTAAAGTGTGAAAAATGTAAAAGTGAAAACCTTCATCAAGATGAAGATGTTTTAGATACTTGGTTTTCTTCTGGACTTTGGCCTTTTGGAACTTTAGGCTGGCCTACCGAAACCGAAGACCTAAAAACTTTCTACCCAACTTCTTTACTGATAACAGGTTTTGACATTATCTTCTTCTGGGTTGCAAGAATGATAATGATGGGAGCAAAGTTTACAGATAACATTCCATTTAAAGACGTTTACATCCACGCACTTGTAAGAGATGAAAAAGGCGAAAAAATGTCCAAAACCAAAGGAAACGTGATAGACCCTCTCGAAATGGCAGAGAAGTATGGAGCTGATGCCTTAAGATTTACCTTAACTGCATTAGCAGCCCAAGGAAGAGATATAAGACTTTCAGAAAAAAGAATAGAAGGTTATAAACATTTTTCTAATAAAATTTGGAATGCGTCAAAATTTGTTTTAACAAACAGTCAAAATATGGAAATTAAAGACTTAAAACAATTAAACTTATCAACGGAAGATAAATGGATTTTAACAGCTCTTATGAAAACAGTTAAAAAATCGTCTAACGAACTTGAAAGTTATAGATACAACGAATATGCAAACACAATATACGACTTTTTCTGGCATGATTACTGCGACTGGTACATAGAACTTACAAAAGAAAGAATATACAAAGGCTCTCAAGAAGAAAAACAAACAGCTGTAAGCGTTTTAAACTTTGTTTTAATAGAATCTTTAAAACTCCTACATCCAATAATGCCATTTATAACAGAAGAGATATATAATCATCTACCAATAAAAGAAACAGAGTTTTTAGCAACAGCTCCATACCCAGAGTACGAAGAAAGCAATACATTTGAAGAAGATTATAACTTTATAGAATCTTTAAAAGAAATGATTACAGGGATAAGGACTGTAAGAAGCGACTTTAGCATTGAACCAACAAGAAAACTAAACATCAGAATAAAACCATCTACAAAAGAGATAGAAGAAAAGCTCAAAACTTTAACCAACCAGATAAAACAGCTGATAAGAGCAGAAAACCTTATTATAGACACTGATATATCAAAACAAGATACGGAAGTAATCACTGTATCTAAATTAGGAGAGTGTTTTATAGATTTGGCAGGAGTTTTAGATATTCAGAAAGAAATTCAAAGACAAGAAAAACTACTTCAAGAAGTTGAGAAATCTATAAAAATTTCAGAAAGCAAACTAAGTAATGAAAACTTTGTAAACAAAGCCCCTGAGCATGTAGTGGAAAAAGAAAAACAGCTCTACGAAGAACTTAAAGCCAAAAGAGATAAAATATTAAATACTTTAAAGATGTTAAAACGTTAGAGAATAACTACTGAAAATCTATTGCATTTTGACAGGAATATGATATAATATTTATTACTTATTTGTTCCCGAGTAGCTCAGCAGGCAGAGCGGTCGGCTGTTAACCGACTGGTCGGGGGTTCGAATCCCTCCTCGGGAGCTTCTTAAAAATCTTTTTTTAAATTCAAGGGGGCAGTAAATGGATTTAAAGAAAATTCCAGCCGGTAAAAATCCGCCAGAAGACATATACGTTGTGATAGAAATACCTCAAGGAAGTGGTATAAAATACGAAGTTGATAAAGAAAGTGGAGCTGTTTTCGTAGACAGATTTTTATTTACCGCAATGTATTACCCTTTTAACTATGGATTTATACCAAATACTTTGGCTGATGATGGAGACCCTACAGACGTTTTAGTAATATCAAGGGAGCCAGTAGTACCCGGAAGCGTAATAAGAGCCAGACCTATAGGAATGTTAGAAATGGAAGATGAAGAAGGAATAGACACAAAGATAATAGCTGTTCCTGTATCAAAATTGGATAATACTTTTGACAACATAAAAGAAGTAAATGACCTACCAGAAGCTACCTTAAATAAAATTAAACACTTTTTTGAACACTACAAAGAGTTAGAATCTGGAAAATGGGTTAAAGTAAAGTCTTTTAAAGGTTCAGAAGAAGCTAAGAAAGACATACAAAAGTCTATTGAAAACTTTAAAAACTCTTGACTAAAATCTGAATAAGGTATATAATATTTATCTCTTTTGAATACGGAGTGTAGCTCAGGTGGGAGAGCACGTGCCTTGGGAGCACGGGGTCGCAGGTTCAAGTCCTGCCACTCCGACTACTGATTAAAAGGAAGGCGCGCCCGTAGCTCAGCTGGATAGAGCAACGGACTTCTAATCCGTAGGTCGCACGTTCGAATCGTGCCGGGCGCATAACACCGCGGGGTGGAGCAGCTTGGTAGCTCGCCGGGCTCATAACCCGGAGGTCGCAGGTTCAAATCCTGCCCCCGCAACCAAAATAATTTATATTTTTGGATTCAGCTAGTGTAATTTCTTTTTTCATCAATTGTACTAATCCCTATAAAGCAAACCTTTCTTTTAACATAACCAAAAATTTTTAAGACATTTTTTAAAACATTTGAATATAAGAAAATATAGGAGTATATTATATAGTTATAACTCTTAAAAAGGTGTAAAATATGGCTGTAGTGAAAAAAACTATAAATATTGAAGAAAATTTAGCAATAGAACTTGAGACTTTATCCAAAATCTTAGGTACATCCCAAAGTGAAATAATTGAAAAAGCTTTAGACTTTTACCTTGACTATATAGATGGAATAATTGCAGAAAGGGTAAGTAAAGAAATAAAAGAAGGAAAGATAAAAGTTAATGAAGCTGATAAAGTATTTAAAAAATTTTTCAATTTTTGAAGTTGAAGGAGATAGATTAATAATTCTGATACTAAGAATTGGCAGAAGAAAAGATATATATAAAGGTTTAGAACTTTAACCAAATCTTCCAAACAAAATCTAACACATCTGGTAAAATAAGATTTATTTAGTTTGAGAGGTTTGTTATGGAAAAGTTTTTTTTAAATGGTCAGCATTTTAACGATTTATCACTTCTAAGACCTTTAATGTATGGTGAAGGAGTTTTTGAGACCTTTAGATACAATCAAAAACTTCCTAAATACATAGACTATCACTACGAAAGACTTATAAAAGGAGCTTCCTTCTTAAAAATACCACACATAACTAAGGAAGATTACATATATTACATTAATCAAGCTGTAAACTCTGTAGAAGAGAAAGACTTGTATGTAAAAACGATTTTACTGTCAGAAGGTAATTCTTACTACCCATTACAGCCGTATAAAAGTAATCTTTTAGTGGTTGTAAAACCGTATCAAACAATAAATTCTCCTATTACTTTAACTGTATCTCCTTACAGAGTCCACAGTAAAGACCCACTACTTAAAATAAAATCAACTAACTACCTTAGAAACATTCTGGTAAAAAGATACGCCCAAGAAAAAGGATTTTTTGATGCAATTATTTTAAATGAAGATGATTGTATAACTGAAACCTCTTCTGCTAACATATTTTGGATAAAAGGTAGATACCTTTACACTCCTTCTTTAGACTGTGGAGTATTAGAAGGTATATCAAGGAGAAAAATATTAGAAGAAGCTAAAAATCAAGGATTTATTGTTGTGGAAGGAATGTTTAACTTAAAAGATTTAAAAGATGCAAATATAATCTTTCTGTCTAATGCTCTACACGGAATAATGAAAGTAGAAAACATTGACCCAGAGGTATTTAAATGAGATTTAAGATTTTAATTCTAACTATTTTATACACTTTTGTTCTGTCTTACGCAAACCCTTTAAAAGAAGAAATTGAAAGTTTAATTAAAGACCAAGATGTTGCCGTAGGTATTTACGTAGAGTCCTTGGCAACAAAAAGTTTTAAATACATTTTGAACGAAAAAATGCCTTTTATTCCAGCTTCAAATCAAAAGATTCTTACAACAGCTACAGCTATAATTAATCTAACTCCAGATTACAGATTTAAAACAACTGTTTTAACAGACGGTTTTATAAAAGACGGAGTTTTAAAAGGCAATCTTTACTTAAAAGGAGGAGCTGACCCATCTTTATCTGAAGGAGATTTAAAAAGTTTTGCTGATTACTTAAAACAGTTGGGTATTTCAAAAATAGAAGGAAATATTATAGGAGATGATTCTTTCTTTTCAGAAGAAGGGAGAGGACACGGCTGGCCAGAGAAAGATTTTGATTACTGTTTTACAGCTCCTTTTAGTGCTTTATCTGTAAATGAAAACTGTCTAAGATTAGAAATTTTGTCAGATAAGAAAAATACAGTTATAAAAATGTATCCAGACAACGATTACTTTGAAATTGTTAACAATCTTGAATTATCTAAAAAATATTCAGATTACAAGGTTAAAGTAGAAGGAAGAAAGATATATCTCTTTGGAAAAATAAAGCCTTTATCCAAAGTTGAGGTTTCAATTCCTGTTGAAAATCCTTCACTATTTACAACTTCTGTTTTATACAAAGTAATTAAGCAAAGTGGTATAAAGATAACTGGAAAATACTACATAGGAAAAACGCCATCAAATACAACTGTAATAATTACTCATAAATCCCAGCCACTTAAAGAGATTATAAAAAAAGCAAACAAGGACAGTAATAACTTTTATGCAGAACAGATATTTAGAACCTTAGGTAAAGAGATTTTAGGCAAAGGAGATACAGAAACTTCTGCTACAGTGGTAATAAACACTCTAAAAAGAGCTGGAATAGATGTTTCTAATATTAGAATTTACGATGGTAGTGGGCTTTCAAGATTTAACCAAATCACACCTGAAAGTATATCAAAGATTTTATCTTACATGTATAACACTCCATACTTTTTTGATTTTTATCAGTCTTTAGCGGTAGCAGGGACAGATGGAACTCTAAAACATAGATTTAAAGATGTAAAAGGTAAGATTTATGCAAAAACAGGATACATTAAAGGTGTAAAAAATCTGTCAGGATACATTCTTTCAGATAACGGAGAAGTCTATGTATTTTCTATATTAGTAAACAATCTTAAATCTACCGAGATTGCAAATAAAATTCAAGAGAGTATATGCTTAATCCTTGCCAATGGAAAAACTCAGTTATAATTTATCTTTTAATATTTTAGGAGGTTTGAAAAAGTGACTTTACTGGCATTTTTAATTATGTTAGGCGTTTTAATAACTATTCATGAGCTTGGACACTTTTTATTTGCAAGAATGTTTGGTGTTAAAGTAGAGTCTTTCTCCATAGGTTTTGGACCGCCTATCTTTAAATGGAGAGGAAAAGAGACAGAGTATCAAGTAGCCCTTATCCCCCTTGGTGGATATGTAAAAATGTACGGTGAAGACTCAATGACAGAGCCTATACAAGGAAATGTAGATAAATCTGCATTTTCTGACCCAAGGTCTTTCCACTCTAAACCAAACTGGCAAAAAATGTTAATAGCCTTTGCGGGACCTTTATTTAACATCATTCTTGCAATAATACTGTTTATAGCTGTTTACATAATTGGGACAAAAGAGCCTGCTTATCTATCTGAACCTGTTGTTGTAGGTTATGTAGAGAAAAACTCTATCGCTGAAAAAGTAGGAATACAACCTTTTGACAAAATAATCAAAGTAAACGGGAAAGAAGTAAAAAACTGGAAAGAATTTACAATAGAGATAGGCATGAAAGCTGGAAAAAATGTTGAGCTTGAAATATTTAGAAATGGAAATATTCAAAAAGTATCAGTTCTACTTCCAGATGATATGACAAAACAGTCTTTTGGTATATCTCCTGTTTTACCTGCCAAGGTAGGTAAAGTATTAGAAAACTCTCCAGCTGCAAAAGCAGGATTAAAAGAAGGAGATGTTATAGTTGGAGTAAATGGAAGACCTATCAACACTTGGTTTGAATTTGCTGATTTTATGGCTTCATTAAAAGAAAAACAGAGTATTAACTTACTTGTTAAAAGGGATAATAAAATCTTTAGTATTATGATTGAACCTCAATATAATGAAGAGTTAAAGAAGTTTACAATAGGAATAGCACCAAAGTTTGAAGCAAAAACTATACAATATTCTCCTATAGAAGCTGTAGGAAAAGCTTTTGAAAAAACTAAAGACCTAACAGTTGCAATATACAATGTAATTGCTGGACTTATAACTGGAGAGGTATCATTTAAAACCCTTGGAGGTCCTATATCAATAGCCAAGTTTTCAGGAGAGGCGTTAGAAACAGGGATAAGTACTTTCTTGTTTGCTATGGCTTTTATATCTCTGCAACTTGGATATTTAAACCTTCTACCTATACCCGTTTTAGACGGAGGATTGATACTTATTTTACTTATTGAAACGATAATAAGAAGACCTCTGCCAGATAAAGCAAAAGAATATTTAGCTTACTTTGGATTCGCACTACTTGGAACCTTAATGATATACGTCATTTTTAATGATATATTAAGAGTTATACAATAAATATATCAAATATATTTTTATATATGGAGTAGAAAATGGCTACAAGAGTGGGGATAATTGTTTTAAGTGGAACCTTAGATAAGGTAATGCCTGCATTCATCATAGGAACTACTGCAGCAGCAATGGGAATGGAAGTTGGAATGTTTTTCAGTTTCTACGGTTTAAACGCCATTCATAAAGAAAAACATAAAAATCTAAAAGTATCACCTATCGGAAACCCTGCTATGCCAATGCCAATACCAGTGCCTCAAATACTTACCGTAATGCCTGGAATGATGGACTTTGCAACCTCTATGATGAAATCAATGATGGAAAAACACAAAGTCCCATCACTACCTGACCTTATTCGGCAAGCAAAAGAGTTAGAGATAAAACTATACCCTTGCCAAACTGCAATGACACTTTTTGGATACACAACGGATGATTTAATAGAAGGCGTAGAAAAACCAGCTGGAGCTGCCACATTTTTAAGTTTTGTTAATGCAGGAGATAAATCAATTGTGTTAAACTTTTAATATGATCATAAAGGAAAATTACGAAAAAATAGAGGAAAGGATTCAGAAAGCTTGTCAAAGAAGCGGTAGAAAAAGAGAGGAAGTTATACTGCTTGCAGCATCTAAAACCCAGCCTGTAGAAAAGATACTACAGGCTTACCAATGTGGTATAAGATACTTCGGAGAAAACAGAGTCCAAGAAGGAATAGAAAAAATAGGAGTTTTAAAAGAATACAAAGACATCCACTGGCATCTTATTGGAGGACTTCAAACAAACAAAGTAAAGTATGCAGTTAAATACTTTGAAATGATTCACTCCGTAGACAGAGAAGACCTTGTTGATGAGCTTGAAAAAAGAGCTTCAAAAATAAATAAAGTCCAAGAAGGACTTATAGAAGTTAACTTTGGAGAAGAGTCTAAATTTGGAGTAAAGGAAGAAGACCTAAAAAAACTATTTGAGTATATTCTGACAAAGAAACATATAAAAATTTTAGGACTTATGGCAATACCACCTTACTTTGAAAACTTAGAAGATGTAAGACCATTTTTTAGAAAGTTAAGACAGTTAAAAGAAGAGTTAGAAAAAGAGTTTAACTTACAGCTTCCACATCTTTCTATGGGAATGTCCCACGACTTTGAAGTTGCAATAGAAGAAGGATCTACTATAGTAAGGATAGGAACTGCACTTTTTGGAGAAAGAAAATGATAAATAAAGACCTTTTAACAATACTTGCCTGTCCTGTTTGTAAATCAGACTTAGAGTACATAAAAATTAAAGAAAATGAATTTCTTAAATGTTTAAAATGTAATCTCTACTATCCGATAAAAGAAGATATTCCAATTTTACTTGAAGATGAAGCATTAAAGGAAGAAGATGTTAAAAGAGATTAAGTACGTTCTTTTAGCTTTGTTTATCATCATCTTAGGATTTTTACCGTTTTACTTAATATCCTCAAAACCTTCAAACCAAATTGAGATAAAAAAGTTAGACATAACAAATTTAGAGCCTGTTATCGGAAAAGAAGGAGGCATTTTAAAGAGAACATTATCATCTGACCCTAAAACCTTAAATCCTGTAATGGCTCAGGAGACAAGCTCTACAGCAGTTATTGGTTCTTTATTTAATGGACTTACAAAAATAAATGAAAAAACATTACTTCCTGAGGGAGATTTAGCAGAAAAATGGGAAGTTGACAGCACTGGAACTGTTTGGAGATTTTATCTAAGAGATGCAAAATGGTTTGATGGAAAACCAGTTACAGCTGATGATGTTGTATTTACCTATAACGAGATATACTACAACGACTCAATCCCTACATCTTCAAGAGATGTTTTAACGGTAGAAGGAAAACCTTTTAAGGTAAGAAAAATAGATGATAAAACAGTAGAGTTTACTTTACCTAAACTTTTTGCAGTCTTTTTAAACGCAGTTGGTCAACCTATACTTCCAAAACACATCCTTGAAAAATCAGTAAAAGAAGGAAAATTTCCTTCAACTTGGACTGTAAACACAGACCCTAAAGAGATAATAGGAACTGGTCCTTATAAACTTGTAAAGTACGTTCAAGGTCAGTACGTAATCTATGAAAGAAATCCTTACTACTGGGAAAAAGATAAAATAGGACAGCAATTACCTTATATAGTCTCAATACAGTCTCAGATAATAAAAGACCCTGACGTTTCTTTAGTTAAATTTTTATCAGGAGAAAGTGATATATACAGTGTTAGACCTTCTGATTTACCAAAGTTGGCTGAAAATTACAAAAAAGGAGATTTTACCATTTATAACTTAGGTTCAACACCAGCTATAACATTTATAGTTTTTAACCAAAATCCAAAGGCACCTATACCTAAGTATAAACTTAAATGGTTTCAAAACGAAAAATTCCGTCAAGCTATTTCTTATGCTGTAGACAGGGTAGGTATTGTAAATATGGTTTACAACGGACTGGCACACCCTATATATACAGCTGTAACACCAGCCCAAAAAAGATTGTTTGATGAAAATTACTATCCAAAGTATCCTTATGATTTAAAAAAAGCAAAAGAGATTCTTTTATCAATAGGATTTACAAAAGGGAAAGATGGATTTTTATACGATAAAGAAGGACACAAACTTAGCTTTACACTTATAACAAACGCAGGAAACAAAGAGAGAGAATCTATAGGGAACATTGTAAAAGAAGATTTAAAAAAGATAGGAGTAGAAGTAAACTTTCAAGGACTTGACTTTAATAACTTGGTATCAAAATTAATGGCAAACTACGATTTTGAAGCTGTAATAATAGGTCTAACAGGAAGTATAGACCCATACTTTGGGCAAAGCGTCTGGCTATCTTCAGGACATATGCATATGTGGAACCCAAAACAAAAAACTCCTGCAACGGAATGGGAAGCTAAAATAGATGAGCTATTTAAAAAAGCATCAACAGAACTTGACCCTATAAAAAGGGATAACCTTTATAAACAAGCATTTAAAATAATCGGAGAAAAACAGCCTATGATATTCATAGCAGCTCCCGAAGAGATGGTAGCAGTAAAAAACAAACTAAAAAACGTTTTTCCTACAGTATGGGGATGGTATAAAGGAGATTACGTGTTTATTGACAGGTAAGGTATAATTAGTCTATGGTATAATATTTTTTTGAATAATTTTAAACACTTTTTATTAGGAGGTATAGATGTCAATCACAGCTGAGAAGAAGCAAGAACTTATTAAAAAGTTTGCTTTACATGAAAACGATACAGGTTCACCAGAAGTTCAAATTGCAATTCTTACAGAAAGAATAAGAAACCTTACAGAGCACATTAAAGCAAACAAAAAAGACCTTCACTCAAGAAGAGGTCTTATTGGAATGGTTAATAAAAGAAAAAAACTTTTAAGCTATTTAAAAAGAGTAGATGAACAAAGATACAGAAAAGTTATAGAGGAATTAGGTATAAGAGAATCAGCTGGAACAAATCAATAATGTAATGTAGGGAGCTGTAATGGAGATAGAAGAAATTAAGGTTGAGACAGAAGTTAATGGAGCTCCTTTTATAATTGAAACAGGATATTTTGCAAAACAGGCAAACGGTGCGGTAATAGTAAGACAAGGAGATACTGCTGTCTTAGTAACGGCAGTAATGTCTGAAGAACCACAAACTGATATAGA
Source organism: Sulfurihydrogenibium subterraneum DSM 15120 (assembly GCF_000619805.1). Classification (NCBI taxonomy): domain Bacteria; kingdom Pseudomonadati; phylum Aquificota; class Aquificia; order Aquificales; family Hydrogenothermaceae; genus Sulfurihydrogenibium; species Sulfurihydrogenibium subterraneum. Next base: position 299,034 of record NZ_JHUV01000008.1, read on the forward strand.
TTTTCTTCCTTTAACCGTTGAATATAGAGAAAAGTATTACGCTTATGGTAAAATTCCTGGTGGTTTTGTAAAAAGAGAAGGAAAACCTACAGATAGAGAAGTATTGGTAGCAAGAAACATTGACAGACCTATTAGACCATTATTTCCAAAGGGTTTTTATAATGATATAGTTATTACTGCTTACACATTATCAGCAGATGATAAATATGACCCAGATGTTTTAGGAATAGTAGGAGCTTCTGCAGCTCTACATATATCAGATATACCTTTTGAAGGTCCCATTGCAGGTGTTAGAGTCTGTAGAGTTAACGGAGAATTTATAGCAAATCCAACTTACCAGCAAAAAGCTCAAGCGGATATTGAAATAGTTGTTGCTGGTTCAAAAGATGCGATTGTTATGGTAGAAGGTGGTTCAAAAGAAGTTCCAGAAGAAGATATTCTTGAAGCTATGATGTTTGGTCATCAAGAGATAAAAAAACTGATAGAGCTTCAAGAAGAGTTAAGGGCAAAATGTGGTAAAGAAAAACTACAAGTTCCTATAGATGAAGAAGAGATAATTTTAAAAGACAAACTGACAGAATTTGCTTACGAAAAAATAAAAGAAGCATTTAAAATTACAGATAAAAAACAGAGAAACAAAACAATTAACTCTATATTTGAGGAAGCTGTAGCTACCCTTGAGATACCAGAAGAAAAAATAAAAAAAGCTTCTTTTATTTACAAAGATATAGTGAGCAACGTAATGAGAGATAATATATTAAACGAAGGCATAAGAATAGACGGCAGGAAACCAGAAGAGATAAGACCTATATGGATTAAAGTTGGAGTATTCCCAAGGAACCACGGGTCTGCAATATTTACAAGAGGACAAACTCAAGCTTTTGTTACTGTAACTTTAGGTTCCCTTTCAGAAGGTCAGATAGAAGAGAGTATAGAGGCTGGCGAGGTAATGAAAAGGTTTATGCTT